>NZ_JBHYDW010000004.1:0-32088 GCF_051860475.1 Elioraea sp.
CCCCCGCATCGCTCTCTTTCAGGCGCTCTGCGGCCTCATCTTCCGCACCTCGTCGTCCGGCGGCAGGTACTTCGCGCCGTCCGCGTAGCGCCAGTCGACCATCACGCCCTTGTTGTTGCGGAGCGCCGTCTTCCCCACGAACGCCCCGAGCGTGGACTGATGGTCGATCGCGCGGAACACGCAGCGCCCGAACGGCGAGGTGAACGGCAGGTCCTTCATCGCCGCGACCATCCGGTCGGTGTCTGTCGAGCCCGCGCGCTTGAGGCACTCGGCGACCGCGGTGATCGTGTCGTAGCCCACCACCGTGCCGAGCCGCGGATAGTCGTTGAACCGCCGCTGGTACGCCGCCCGGAACGTCGCGTGCTCGGCGGTCTCCACCTGGTCCCAGGGATAGCCTGTGACGATCCAGCCCTCCGGCGTCTCGTCCGCGAGCGGGTCGAGATACTCGGGCTCGCCGGTCAGCAGGCTGACCACACTGCGGCCCTCGAACAGCCCGCGCGTGTTGCCCTGGCGGACGAAGTTGGTGAGGTCGGGCCCGAAGGTGACGTTGTAGATCGCCTCCGGCCGCGCCTGCGCCAGCGCCGTCACGGTCGCGCCCGCATCGATCCGCCCGAGCGCGGGCCACTGCTCGGCGACGAACTCCACATCCGGCCGCTTCGCCGAGAGCAGCTGCTTGAACCACTTCACCGCCGACTGGCCGTACTCGTAGTTCGGCGACACCGTCACCCAGCGCTTCGCCGGCAGCTTCGCCGCCTCCTCGACCAGCATCGCCGCCTGCATATAGGTGCTGGGACGCAACCGGAACGTGTAGGCGTTGCCCTTCTCCCACACGAGCTGATCGGTCAGCGGCTCGGAGGCGACGAACAGGCGCCGGCGCTGCGCTGCGAAGTCGCCGACCGCGAGCCCGACATGGCTGAAGAACGTTCCGGCGAGCAGGTCGACGCGCTCGTTGTCGAGCAGTTCTCCCGCGAGCCGCACCGCGTCCTGCGGCCGCCCGGCATCGTCACGCCACACCACCTCCAATGGCCGGCCGAGCACACCGCCCGCCGCGTTGACCTCCTCGACGCGGAGCTGCCAGCCGTTGCGGTACGGCAGCGTGAAGGCCGGCAGCGCGGTGTAGCTGTTGATCTCGCCGATGCGGATCGGCTGCGCGCCCTGGGCGCGGATCAGCGCCGGTGCGGCGAGCGCCCCCGCCGTGCCGAGAAGTACCGACCGTCGTGTGGTTCGCATCATCGGTGTCTCTCCTGAGCTGGTCCCTGTTGTCGTGCGGGCAGTCTAGCGCAGCCCGTCACGCCCTTCGATCTCGTCCACCGTCAGCCCGCCGATCCGCGGGCTCGGCCGGCCGCTGTCGGTCATGACGATCGCGACCAGGATCTCGTCCCGCCGCGGTGCATCCGGCACGCGCACCTCCATCGCGTCGAAGTGGCTGCGCACATAGGCCGCGTCCTTGTGGCCGAGCGGCACGTCGATCGGGGTCCCCATGCCGCCGCGCTTCTTCGCCGACGGGATCAGCGCCGCGCCCTTCTCCAGCACCGCCCGCACCGGGGCGCCCATCTTCGGGTGCAGGATCGCCGCGGCGTGTTCGAGCTCGCCATCCTCGCCGACGATCGCCGCCTTGCCGTAGCTCTGCGCCGCGTCGCCTTGAATGCCGAGTGCCGCGACCGCGCGCTCGGCGAGCAGTCGGCCCAGCATCGCGCCCACCTCGACGAGTTCGGTCAGGTCCTCGACATGCCGCCCGGCGAAGGGATTGCCGATCACCGCGACTGCGGCGGCCTTGCGCGTCGGCGGCGCGATCGTCTGGTCGGCCTCGCGATGCGTCTCCTCGATGATCACAGTGAGCTTACGGATCAGCGCGTCGGACATCGGCGGCTCCCGGTTCAGGCGGCGATCGCGACGGGGGCGGGGCCACAGACGGCGCGGGCACCGCCGAGATGCAGGATGGCCGCGCGGATCAGCCCGCGCGAGCGGAATCGCTCCGCCTCGGCGAGCCCGGCGGCCAGCGCGTGGCGGATCTCGATCGGCTTGAGGGTGCCCAGGCCGACGGTGACCAGCCGATCACCAAGATCGCTGTCCGGATCGAGCGACGAGGCCGGCACGCGCTCCACCGCCCTGTGGCCCGGAAGGTCGACCGCGTTGGCGATCAGCGTCGCGGCAACGTCCGCGGTCGCGGCGTCGGCGGCGAGCACGGTCACCGAGTCGGCGATCCCGAGGCTGAAGGAACGCCCGCCCTGCGTCTTGATCGCGCGGCCCGAGGTCGCGATGCCGCCGATCCAGTCCTCGGCGGTGATCGTGGCGACCGCATCGAGCCCCGGCGCGGCGAGGTCCGTGACGACGCCGCAGCGGAACGACTGGTCAGGCTCCAGGTGCAGCGCGATGTCGCCGCCGTCATTGACGAAGGCGCGTGTGAGCCGCCGCCCGTCACGCAGCGCGGCAAGCAGATGATCGGCGACCGCGCCGGCCACCGCGGCCATCGGCGTGACGAAGCGGTCGGTAAACGGCAACGCGGCCTCGTGCATCCGGCGTGCGACCAGGCCGCGCGGCCGCTCTGCCGGCAGGGCGCGGCGCAGCAGGGGCAGCTCGCGGCAGAGATCGGGCAGCACGCCGCGGAACACCGCGGCCGCCTGGGCATGGGCCCGCTTCACCTCGGTCCGGTCGCCCCAGGCGCGCAGCACGACGTCGATCGGGCCGTGATTCAGATGCAGCCGTCCGTCGGGCAGCATCGCCGCGGACGCGCTCATGCACCGCGCTCCAGTGGCCATGGCTGCGCGGGGTCCCATGCCACGGCCTTCAGCCGGGTCTCCTCGCGCAGCGACGCCAGCGGACGGACGCGGTCCATGTGCCCACCCATCGCCGCATAATCGGCGAGCGGCAGGGTGAACTCGATCGGCGCCACCAGCGCCGGGGTCGGCACATAGCCGAAACTGCCATCGGGCATCGCGAGCACGTCCGCCATGTAGGTGATGCCGCCGCCGGGCCAGACGAACACCGGCGCGCCGCCAGAGGTGACGCGTGTGGCCTCGTGGCGGACGGAGCGGGTCAGCCGCACCGGGTTGTCGGTCACGCCCGCGCGCAACGATCCGCCCGCGCCGGCCATGAACAGAACCGAGACGAGGGCTGGCTCGCAGTTCTCGCCGATCCGCTCGACGACCGCTGCGATCTCGGCCGGCATGGGCGCGGGTCGCGGCGTCAGCGTTTCGTCCAGCACGAACCAGGCCGCGTGCTCGCCCGTGGTCGAGACCATGAGCAGCCGGAGCCCAGGCCATGCCGTCTTCGGATCGATCTTCTCGACGACGGTGAGCGGGTCGGTGATGTCGGTACAGCCCCAGCCGGTGCCGGGATTGGCCACCTGGAAGTAGCGGCCCGGGGTGGAGCGGCGGCCGCGCACGCGGATGCCGGAGGGGCGCATGTCGAGGAAGCGGCCCGCCTGGTGCTCGGTCAGCACGCCGGTGATGTGGTCGTCCACCACGATCACCTCGTCGGCGTGGCCGAACCACTGGCGCGCGAAGATGCCGATTGCGGCCGAGCCGCAGCCGACGCGCATCCGCTCCTCGCGCGCCCCGTCGATGATCGGTGCCGCACCCGCCTGCACCGTCACGCGCGCTCCGCCATCGATGGCCAGCTCCACGGCGCCCTTGTTGGCGAGGGCGAGCAGCGTCTCGCAGGTGACCACGCCCTCCTTCTTCGACCCGCCGGTGAGGTGGCGCACCCCGCCGAGCGAGAGCATCTGGCTGCCGTACTCGGCCGTGGTGACATGCCCGACCTGCTCCCCGTTCGCCCGCACGGGCGCGCATTCGGGCCCGAGGAAGCGGTCAGTGTCGATCTTCAGCTTCAGTCCGCAATAGCTGAAGATCCCCTCGGTGACGACGGTCACCATGTCGACGCCGTCGAGCTCGGAGGCGACGATGAACGGCGCTGGCTTGTAGTCGGGATAGGTGGTGCCGGCGCCGATCCCGGTGACGAAGGCGGTCGCGCCCGACAGCAGCGAGCCGTCCCAGGACGCGCCGAGAAACGGGATCACGCCGTCCGAGCCTGCGCGCGCGGCGATCACGAACGGATCGAGCCGCGCGAGCCTGCCCTCGACATTGCCGTAGCGGTCGCAGGCCCCTGTGCGGCCCGGGCGGATGCGGCACAGCACCGGGCAGGCGTCACAGGTGACGATGCCGGCTTCGCCGTCCTTCGCGTGGGCGAGGGCCTCGGCGTCGGGGGCGTCGGTCGATTGCTTCGTTTCGGTCATTCGGGTTTGGCCAGGATCGCCGTGCGCACGCGATCTGGGGTCGCCGGCGCACGCGTCAGGCGCACGCCGGTGGCGTGCTCGATCGCGCCGAGGATCGCCGGCGCCGTGGCGATCAGTGCCGGCTCGCCCACACCCTTCGCGCCATAGGGGCCGAGCGGCTCGGGGTCCTCGATCAGGATCGTCTCGATCGGCGGCACATCGCCGATCGTCGGGATTAGGTAGTCGTGCAGGTTCTCGTTGCGGCCGGGGAAGAACTCCTCCATCAGCGCGAGCCCGAGCCCCTGGGCGATGCCGCCATGGATCTGCCCCTCCACCTGGGTCGGGTTGATCGCGCGGCCGACATCGTGCGCGGCGACGATGCGGGTCGCGCGCACGGTGCCGAGGTCGACATCCACCTCCACCTCGGCGAGCTGGGCCGCAAAGCCGTAGGTCGCGTAAGGCACGCCGCGCCCGTCCGCGTCGAGCGCGGTGGTCGGCGGATCGAACCGCCCTTCGCCCACCAGCACATCACCGTTCGCATCCGGCGCGAGGCGGGCGAGATCGGGGCGCGCCACGCGCTCGCCGTCGCGCAGGATCAGGCTGCCGTCGGTCTCGATCGACGCATTCGGCCCCGCATTGGTCAGCGCGAGCAGGCGCCGCCGTAGGTCCGTGCCGGCGAGGCGCGCGGCATTGCCCGAAACGAAGGTCTGGCGCGAGGCGGAGGTCTTGCCGGCATCACGCGTGCGGTCGGTGTCGCCATGCACCAGCCGCACCGCTGTCGCCGGCACGCCGAGCGCGTCGACGGCGATCTGCACCATGATCGTGTTCGAGCCCTGGCCGATATCCACCGCGCCCGAGTAGAGCGTGATCGTGCCGTCGGCGGCGAGGCCCATGGTCATCTCGGACGGGTTCGACATCGAGGTATTGCCGATGCCGTACCACATGCAGGCGACGCCGACGCCGAGTCGCAACGGCCCGCGTGCCGCGCGGTTGAACGCCTCCGCCTCTGCCCGCAGGCTCCGCCAGCGCGGCCGCAGCGCGTCGAGGCAGGCAACGAGACCTGCCGAGTGTTCTAGGAGCTGCCCTGTCGCCGTGGTATCGCCCACCCGCAGCGCGTTCAGCGCGCGGAACTCCAGCCGATCGATCCCGGCGCGATCGGCGAGCGCGTCCATCAGCGCCTCGTGTGCGATCGCGGCCTGCGGCACGCCGAAGCCGCGGAATGCGCCGGCGGGGGTGTCGGTGGTGTGGATCGCAGTACTGGTCGCGCGCACATTCGCCACCCGGTACGGTCCCATTGCGTGCACGGGCACCCGGTTGGCGACCGTCGGGCCCCAGGAAGCATAGGCGCCGGTGTTGAAGTCGCCGTGGAAGCTGTAGGCGAGGAGCCGCCCCTCGGCGTCGCACGCCGCCTCGGCGGTGATGCGTGCGGGGTGGCGCTTGGTGGTCGAGGCCATGCTCTCTGGGCGGGTATAGACAGCGCGCACCGGCCGGCCGAGCGTCCAGGCCGCGACCGCGATCATCGGTTGCAGCGAGAGGTCGAGCTTGCCGCCGAAGCCGCCGCCCGTGGCGGTCGGGACCACACGCACCTGTGCCGGTGCGACCCCCAGGATCAGCGCGAGCTCGTCGCGGTCCATGTAGGGCGTCTGGGTGCAGGCGACGATCTCGATCCGGTCGCCGACGCGGCGGGCGTAGCCGGCCTCGGGCTCGATATAGGCGTGCTCGACGAAGCCCGTCTCGACGGCGATCTCCGCACGGTGCGGCGCCGCCGTGAGCGCCGCCTCGGCATCGCCGCAGACCACGCGGCCACGACAGAGCACATTGCCCGGCGCGTGCTCGTGGAGGTCGCGCACGCTGCCGGCAAGCGCATCGTCGAAGGTGACGGGCGGCAGGGGCTCCCAGGTGATCGGCACGTCCTCGTCACGGATCGCCGCGATCGCCTCGGTCTCGCCCACCAGCGCGCAGACCGCCTCGCCGCGCATCCGCGCGATGCCGTCCGCGAACACCGGCTGATCCTTGTCCGTCGGGTAGATGCCGAACAGGTTCTGCCCCGGCACGTCGCGCGCGGTCAGCACCGCGACGAGCCCGGGGAAGCGCGCGTGCAGCGGCGCCAGTTCACCGATGCGGAACGCGGCATGGGGGTGCGGGCTGCGCACCGCGCGCAGCGTCAGCCAGGCGGTGTCGGGCAGCGCATCCGCGCCGAACAGATCCGCCCCCGTCACCTTCGGCACGCCGTCGGTCTTGCGGAACCGCGCGCCAACGGCGCGGCCTGCCGGCGGGGCCTCGTCCACCGGCGCCTCGCTGCGACCGACCGACAGCACCGCCTCGACGATCGTGCGGTAGCCGGTGCAGCGGCAGAGCACGCCGCCGAGCCCGTCCAGTACCTCGGCCTCGCTCGGACGGGGGATGCGCGCGAGCAGATCGGCCGCTGCCATCAGCATGCCGGGCGTGCAGATGCCGCACTGCGCCGCGCCATGGTCGAGAAAGGCGCGCTGCAACGGCGCGAGCCGTCCGTCGCGCGCGAGCCCCTCGACCGTCTCGACCGTGCGAGCCTCGACCTGCGCCACCGGCACCAGGCAGGCGCAGACCTGCCGCCCGTCCAGCAGCACCGTGCAGGCGCCGCAATCGCCGGCGTTGCAGCCGATCTTGGTGCCCGTGAGCGCCAGCGAGTCGCGCAGCACATCGGCGAGCCGCGTCTCGGGCGCGACATGCGCCTCGACCGCGCGACCGTTCACCGCGAAGCGGTGTCGCGTGGCCGGCGACCTCATCGCGCGAGCGCCTCGATCGCGCGACGGACCAGGGTCAGCGCCGCGTCGCGGCGGTATGCGGCCGTGCCGCGCACGTCATCGATCGGCGCGAGCGGGGCGAGATCGGCGGGCTCGACCAGCGCGGGATCCGGCGTCGCGCCGACCAGCCGCGCCTCCAGGGCGGGCAGCCGCAGCGGCACCGTGCTGCACGCGCCGACCGCGACACGCGCGTGGACGATCCGGCCGGCCGCGTCGAAGGTCGCGACAGCCGCAACCATCACGATGCTGATGACCAGATAGCGCCGCGCGCCGAGCTTGAGGAACACGCTGCGCGCCGATCCCCCGGGCCTGCGCACGCGGATCGCCGTCACGATCTCGTCCGGCCGGCGCGCGGTGCGGCGGTTGCCGAGCACGAACGCCACCACCGGGAGCGTGCGCCTGTCCACGGCGCTCGCGAGCTCCACCTCCGCGTCGAGTGCCAGCCAGTTCGGCGTCCCGTCAGCCGCAGGGCTGGCGTTGCAGAGATTGCCCCCCAGCGTGCCGGCGTTCTGGATCTGCGCCCCGCCGATCTCGCGCGCGGCCGCCTTCAGCCCGGCGAACAACGGCGGCAACTCGGCCTCGATCACCTCAGTCCAGGTCGTTGCCGCGCCAAAGCGCCAGCCGGACCCGTCCTCGGCAATGCCGCGCAGACAGGGGATCGCGGTCAGGTCGAGCAGGTCCTCGTCGGGGCTGCCGTCGATCCGGGCCGGATAGTGGTCGGTGCCACCTGCGAGCGGCAGGTACGGTCCGGCCGCCATGGCGGCCAGCGCCTCGGGCAGGCTCGCCGGACGCAGATAGCGTCCCATTCGCTCTCCCTCGCCGCCGCTCCTGCGGCACGGATCATTCGTGTGCATACGATCTCTCCGCGACGGTCCCGCTGTCAATTGCCGGCGTCGCGCGACCCGGTGCGCAGGGCTTCCGGCACCGTCGTCGTCTCCGTAAGGTGGCCCAGGGCGAAAACACCGACGGAGGGGACATGGCGCGCATCGGTTTCATCGGGCTCGGCAACATGGGCGCGCCGATGGCCCGGAACCTGGTGCGTGCAGGCCACGAGCTGCGCGTATTCGACGTGTTTCTGGACCGCACCGGCCGCCTGGTCGCCGAGGGGGCGACCGCTGCCGAAACGCCCGCGGGCGTGGCGGAAGCCGCGGAGGCGATCGTCACGATGCTGCCGGCCGGGCGAGAGGTGCGCGCGGTCTATGGCGGACAGGGTGGGCTGATCGAGGCGGCCGCGCCCGGCACGCTGCTGATCGACTGCTCCACGATCGACGTCGTGACCGCGCGCGAGATGGCCGCGCTCGCGCACGAGAGCGGGCTTGCGATGATCGACGCCCCCGTCTCGGGCGGGGTGGGCGGTGCCGAGGCCGCAACGCTCACCTTCATGGTCGGCGGGCCCGGGGCGGAGGTGGAGCGCGCGCGCCCGATCCTGTCGGCGATGGGCAAGGCGGTCGTGCGGGCGGGTGAGGCGGGGGCGGGGCAGGCGGCCAAGATCTGCAACAACATGATTCTCGGCATCTCGATGATCGCGGTGTGCGAGGCCTTCGCGCTGGCCGAGAAGCTTGGGCTAGACCACCAGGCGCTGTTCGACATCGCCTCGAAATCCTCCGGGCAGTGCTGGAGCCTGACCAGCTACTGCCCGGTGCCGGGCCCGGTGCCGACAAGCCCCGCGAACCGCGGCTATGCGCCCGGCTTCACCGCCCAGATGATGCTGAAGGATCTCGACCTCGCGCAGGAGGCCGCGCGCGCCTCCGGCGCAGAGACCGCGCTTGGCCGGCACGCGGCCGAGCTCTACCGCCGCTTCGTCGAGGACAGTGGTGCTGCGACCGACTTCTCCGGCATCATCCGCATGATCCGCGGCGGGGCGTGAGCGACGCCGGGACGATCACCGATCCGCTCGCCGCCGCGCTGCGGCGGCATTTCGGGTTCAGCTCGTTCCGGCCGGGCCAGGAGCAGGTCGCACGTGCGCTCGGTGACGGAACGGATGTCCTCGCGGTGATGCCGACCGGCGCGGGCAAGAGCCTCTGCTACCAGCTGCCGGCACTCACGCGCGACGGTCTCGCAATCGTGGTGAGCCCGCTGATCGCGCTGATGCAGGACCAGGTGCAGCGGCTGCAGGCGAATGGAATCGCCGCCGACACGGTGAACTCGAACCGTCCGCGCGAGGGCAATGTCGCAGCGTGGAAGGCGGCGGCGCGGGGCGAGCTCGACCTGCTCTACCTGAGCCCGGAGCGGCTGACCGATCCGCGCATGCTGGACGCGCTCGCGCGGTTGCCCCTGTCGCTGCTGGTCGTCGACGAGGCGCATTGCGTGAGCCAATGGGGCCACGACTTCCGCCCCGAGTATCTCGCGCTCGGCTGTCTCAAGGAGCGGTTCCCGGCCGTGCCGGTCGGCGCCTTCACCGCCACCGCCGACCGCGCCACGCGCGCCGAGATCGCCCGCGTGCTGCTGCGTCCCGATCACCTCTCGTTCGTTGCCGGGTTTGACCGGCCCAACATCGCGCTCGCGGTGATCCGCAAGCGCAAGGGCGAGGTGAACGGGCAAATCCTCGGCCTCGTGCGCGCGGCGGGCGGCGAGAGCGGGATCGTCTACTGCCTCTCGCGCGCCGAGACCGAGCGGCTCGCGGCACGGCTGTCCTCGGCCGGCGTGAACGCGTTTCCCTACCACGCGGGGATGGATGCGGATGCGCGGCGCGCGGCGCTGGACCGGTTCCTGACCGAACCGGGCGCGGTGCCGGTCGCGACCGTGGCGTTCGGCATGGGGATCGACAAGCCGGACGTACGCTTCGTGATCCACGCCGCGTTGCCGGGAGGGTTGGAAGCCTACTACCAGGAGATCGGCCGCGCGGGCCGCGACGGCCTGCCCGCGGTCGCGACCATGCTGTTCGGCTGGAACGATGTGATGGCGCGGCGGCGCATGATCGACGGCACGGCCGCGCCCGACGAGCGCAAGCGGGTCGAGCATGCGCGGCTGAAGCGGCTCGTGGACTACGCCGAGACGACGGAGTGCCGCCGCCAGCTCCTGCTGCGGCACTTCGGCGAGGAGACTGGCCCCTGCGGCGCCTGCGACGCGTGCGACGCGACCCTCGGCGAGATCACACCGGTGGCAGTGCGCGTCCGTCCACCCGCGCCGGCGCCGCGCGCGGTGGATCCGGAGCTGCTCGCTGCCCTCAAGCGGCTGCGGCTCGACCTTGCGCGCGCCCGACGCGTGCCGGCCTATGTCGTGTTCCACGATGCGACGCTGGCCGCGATCGCGGCGGCACGGCCCGAGACCCTCGACGCGCTCGGCGCGCTGCCGGGGGTCGGCGCGAAGAAACTCGCGGATTTCGGAAGTGCGGTGCTGGGCGTCGTGCGCGCGGCGCCGTGAGCGTCAGTCGAGCGCCTTGGCGAGCCACACCAGCCGCGTGCGCGTGACGCCGAGCCGGTCGTAGAAGTCGAGCGCGCGCAGATTGGTCTCGTCGGCGAGCAGCGCGATCCGCACCGCACCGCGCCGGCGCGCCCACGCCTCGGCGGCGGCGAGCAGGGCGCGGCCGATGCCTCGGCCTCGGTACGGCTGGTCCACCACCACGTCCTCCACACCCGCCGAAAGCCCGCCGCGCGCGGTGCTGGCCGTCAGCTGCACGGTGCACATGCCGACCACGAAACCGTCGGACTCGGCGACCAGGATCATGGCGTCCGCGCGGCTGCGCAGCAGGTCGAGCCCGCGCGCCTGCGCCGCCGGATCGATCGCGAACTCCGCCTCGATCGCGAACAGCTGCGCGAGCAGCGCGACCAGGGCGGCGGAGTCCTCCGGCCGGCCCTCGCGGATCGTCACCGTGGCGGTCACGGCCGTCCGCGCGGGGCGTCCGCCACGGCGAACAGGGGCTCGCGCAGGCGCCTGGGCAGACGCGCCACGATCAACCGCCAGGCACGCGCCAGATAGCCGCGCCACTCGGCGTCCGTCAGCGCGTCCAGGTCATCGGTCGCCACCCACTGGGCGCGCGCGAGATAGGGCGCCGGTTCGAACGGTCCCGCCGCGGTGAGGACGTGAAAGCTCTCGGGGCTCGCCTTGAACGCGACGTGCCGCAGTGCGCCGCCCTCGGGAGAGAGGGTCGCGAACATGCGTCCCCCCGCCTTGAACACATGCACCCCGCCCCACTGCACCACTTCCTCGGCCCCAGGCAGCGCGAGGCAGACCCGGCGCAGCCGCGCAGGCGTCACGGGCTCAGTTCGGCCGCGGTGCACCCCGCCGGCCGCGCACATAGGCGTCGTCGACCGAGCGGCGGTGGTAGTCGTAGAGCAGGCCCCCGGCGGCCCCGGCGCCCGCGCCGATCAGTGCGCCCCAACCGAAATTGCCGGAGATCGAGCCGATCAGCCCGCCGGCCGCGGCACCTCCCGCAGCGCCGAGGCCGGCGCGTCGCAGGGTCGGGTCGGTGTCGGCGCAGGCACCGACCAGCAACAGAAGCGCACCGGCGCCGGCGATGCGTGCAAGCTTGCTCATGTCACCTCCTCTGGGTGGGGCAGGGGAAGGTCGCGGCGAGGAAGGCGAACAGCCCCTCCACCGCGGGTCCGGAGAGGCGGGCCGGATTGGCGTCCGCCCAGGCGACGAACCGGGCGCGCATCGTGCCCGGCTCGGAGCCGGCCGGCCCGCAGAACAGCGGCGGCGCGTTGGCGGGCACAACTGCGCGGTGATAGTCGAGCGCACCGCGGCCGTAGCCGTTGCAGTAGCCGACCGCCTCCAGATAGTGCGGAGCATCCGCGCCGACACGGCAGATCTCGACCAGATCGCCGAGTGTCCGGACCTGGAACCGCCCGGGATCCAACGGGGCCGGTTGCGCCGTCGCCACGCCCGCCGCCATCAGCACGGCCGCAAGCACGGCTGGTCCTCTGCCCATCGCACTCCTCCTCGATGTTGCGCCCAAACCCTAGCGCAGCCGCTGGCGGGGTTTCCACCGCCCGCGCGAGGCCAGCCGAGCCTAGCCCGGGCCCGCCCTCGCCGCTATAACCGGCTGGGAAGGCCTATGAACCGGGAGTGCTCACGATGACCGCCGGACTGCGTCCACTGCTTCTTGCTGCCGCCTCGTCGCTCGCGCTTGCGGGCGGTGCCGTGGCCCAGACCCTCACCATCGCCGTCGGTGCGCCGGTCACCTCGATCGACCCGCACTACCACAACCTCTCGCCCAACAACGCGCTCGCCGACCATCTGTTCGACGGACTCACCGGGACGGACTCGCGGGCCCGGCTGGTGCCGCGACTGGCCGAGAGCTGGCGGGCGGTCGACGACACCACCTGGGAGTTCAAGCTCCGGCCCGGGGTAAAGCTCCATAATGGCAATGACTTCACCGCCGAGGACGTGGCCTTCACGATCGCGCGCGCCGGCAACGTGCCGAATTCGCCATCGAGCTTCGGCATCTACACCCGCGTGGTCTCCGAGGTGCAGGTGGTCGACGCGCACACGGTGCGGCTGCGTACGCGCACGACCTATCCGCTCCTGCCGATCGACCTCTCCAACGTGATGATGCTCGACAAGCAGACGCACGAGAACGCCGCGACCGAGGACTACAACAGCGGCAAGGTGGCGTTCGGCACCGGCGCCTACCGCTTCGTACGCTACACGCCGGGCGACCGGATCGAGCTCGAGCGCAACGACGCGTACTGGGGCGGCAAGGAGCCCTGGCAGCGCATCAACTACCGCATCATCGCCAACAACGCAGCGCGCACCGCAGCACTGCTGGCCGGAGACGTCGACTTCATCGACCAGGTGCCCACCACCGACATCGCACGCATGAAACAGGACAACCGGGTGCATGTCAGCGAGGTGGTGGGTCTGCGGATCATCTATCTCGGGCTCGACCATTCGCGCACAGACGGTTCTCCGTTCGTCGCGGGGCCGAACGGCGAGGCGCTCGACCGGAACCCGCTGAAGGACGTGCGGGTGCGCCGCGCGCTCTCCATGGCGATCGACCGCAACGCGATCACGTCGCGGGTGATGGAGGACGCGGCGATCCCGGCCGGGCAGTTCCTGCCCGAAGGCGTGTACAGCCACATCCCGGGCTTCGGGCCGCCGGCGTTCGATCCGGATGGCGCGCGCCGCCTGCTTGCCGACGCGGGCTACCCGAACGGGCTCCGGATGTCGATCCATGGCCCCAACGACCGCTACATCAACGACGCGCGCATCATCCAGGCGGTCGGCAGCTTCTGGACCCGAATCGGCGTGCGCACCCAGGTCGAGGCGATGCCCTGGACCACCTTCATCGCGCGCGCCGGCCGGCAGGAGTTCAGCGCGTTCCTGGTCGGCTGGGGCAGCTCGACCGGCGAGGCGTCAAGCCCACTGCGCAGCCTGGTCGCGACCTTCGACCGCGAGAAGGGCTTCGGCGCCTCGAACCGCGGCCGTTACTCGAACCCGGACCTGGACAAGCTGCTCGAGCAGGCGCTCGCCACCGTGGATGACGAGAAGCGCGAGAAGCTGCTGCAGGATGCCACACGGATGGCGATGGAGGATGTCGGCATCATCCCGATCCACATCCAGAAGAACACCTGGGCGATGAAGCGGAACCTGCGCCACGACGCACGGGCCGACGAGCTCACCCGGGCGATGGATGTGCGGCCGACGAACTAGGCACGCGGCTGACGCAGACGTTGCCGCGCGAGTCCAGGCGCGGCATGCTTGATCGGCAGGGCAGGGACGGCAGGGTTGCCTGCCCGGCCCTGCATGTCGCCGTTGCGGCCGCGCCGGCGCGGGGGAAGCGAGGATGACGGTCTATCTGATCCGACGGCTGATGCAGAGCGCGCTCGTCGTGCTCGCGATGACCGTCATCCTGTTCCTCGGCGTCTATGCGATCGGCGATCCGATCGAGATCCTGATCAGCCCCGACGCCGACCAGATCGAACGCGAGCGCGCGGTCGCCGCCCTCGGCCTCGACCGGCCGCTCTGGGAACAGTACTTCACCTTCCTGGGCAACGCGCTGCAGGGCGATCTCGGGCGCAGCTTCGTGTTCAACGAACCGGCGCTGAAGCTGATCCTGCAGAAGATGCCGGCGACCATGGAGCTTGCGCTCGCGGCGACCGTGTTCGCGATCATCCTCGGCCTGCCGCTCGGGCTGATCGCCGGGCTGAAGCCGGACGCCCTCTACAGCCGCATCATCATGGCCACCTCGATCCTCGGCTTCAGCCTGCCGACCTTCTGGGTCGGGCTGATGCTGATCATGGTGTTCGCGGTGCAGCTCGGCTGGCTGCCCTCCACCGGGCGCGGGCCCACCGCGGAGTTCCTCGGCGTGCAGTGGTCGTTCCTGACCGCCGACGGGCTGCGCTACCTGATCATGCCGGCGCTGAACCTGAGCCTGTTCAAGATCTCGCTGGTGATCCGGCTGACCCGCGCCGGCGTGCGCGAGACCGTGCTGATGGACTACGTGAAGTTCGCCCGCGCCAAGGGGCTGAGCCCCAACCGGGTGATCTTCGTGCACGTGCTGAAGAACATCCTGATCCCGGTCGTCACCGTCACCGCGCTGGAGTTCGGCTCGACCATCGCCTTCTCGGTGGTGACCGAGAGCATCTTCGCCTGGCCCGGCATGGGCAAGCTGATCATCGATTCGATCTACGTGCTCGACCGGCCGGTGATCGTCGCCTACCTGATGATCATCGTCTTCATGTTCATCATCCTGAACTTCACCGTGGACGTGCTCTACTCGGTGCTTGACCCGCGCGTCCGGCTGCAGGACCAGAAGGCATGACCCCCCCGCCCGGCGAAGCCGCCGCCCTCGAAGCCGACCTCACCACCGTTCCGGCGGCGGTGAAGGAGGAGACGCCGTTCCGCCGCTTTCTCGCCGACTTCGCCGAGAGCAGGGTCGCGGTCGGCGCCTTCGCGGTGTTCGTGGTGATCGCGCTGCTGGCGATCTTCGCCAACGTCATTGCGCCACAGAACCCCTACGACCTCGCCCAGCTCGACATCATGGACGGGCGGATGCCGCCCGGCACGGTGGGCGGCGCGGGCTTCACCTTCATCCTTGGCACCGACGACCAGGGCCGCGACATGTTCAGCGGCATCCTGTTCGGGCTGCGCATCTCGCTGATGGTCGGCGCGGGCTCAGCCTTCATCGCCTTCATCGTCGGCACCTCGCTCGGCCTGCTCGCCGCGTATTTCGGCCGCCGCACCGACACGGTCATCATGCGGCTGGTCGACCTCCAGCTCTCGTTTCCCTCGATCCTGGTCGCGCTGATGATCCTCGCCTTCCTCGGCAAGGGCATCCTCAATGTCGTCATCGCGATCGTCGCGGTCGAGTGGGCCTACTACGCGCGCACCGTGCGCGGCACCGCGCTGGTCGAGCGGCGGCGCGAGTACATCGAGGCGGCCGAGTGCCTGGCACTCTCCAAGCCGCGCATCGTATTCCGCCACCTGTTGCCGAACTGCCTGCCGCCGCTGATCGTCATCCTGACCATGCAGGTCGCGCGCGCGATCGCGCTCGAGGCGACGCTCTCGTTCCTCGGCCTCGGCGTGCCGGTGACCGAGCCCTCGCTCGGCCTGCTGATCGCCAACGGCTACGAGTACATGCTGTCGGGCCGCTACTGGATCAGCTTCTACCCCGGCATCGCGCTGCTGGTGACGATCGTCGTGATCAACCTCGTGGGCGACCAGCTGCGCGACGTGCTGAACCCGCGGCTCCGGAAATAGCGCATGGCAGAGCAGCCGACGATTGAGGTGCGCAACCTGCGCACGCATTTCTTCACCAAGGCGGGCGTGGTGAAGGCGGTGGACGACGTCTCGTTCGCCGTCGGCAAGGGCCGCATCCTCGGGCTCGTCGGCGAATCCGGCTCGGGCAAGTCGGTCACCGGGTTCTCGATCATGGGCCTCGTCGATCCGCCCGGTCGTGTCGCGGGCGGCGAGATCCTGTTCCAGGGCCGCAACCTCGCCGCGCTCTCCGAGGAGGAGATGCGCCAGATCCGCGGTGCCCGCATCGCGATGATCTTCCAGGACCCGATGATGACGCTCAATCCGGTCCTGCGCATCGACACGCAGATGATCGAGACCGTGCTGGCGCATGACAATGTCTCGGAGGCGGAGGCACGGCGGCGCGCGCGCGAGGCGCTGGTGCAGGTCGGCATCCCGAGCCCGGACGAGCGGCTGAAGGCGTATCCGCACCAGTTCTCGGGCGGGATGCGCCAGCGCGTGGCGATCGCGATCGCGCTCCTGCACAAGCCCGAACTGATCATCGCCGACGAGCCCACGACCGCGCTGGACGTGACGATCCAGGGCCAGATCCTGTTCGAGGTGCAGAAACTCTGCCGCGAGAGCGGCACCAGCCTGATCTGGATCACGCATGACCTTTCGGTGGTCGCCGGGCTCGCCGACGAGATCTGCGTGATGTATGCCGGCCGGATCGTCGAGAAGGGCACGGTGGACGAGGTGCTCGACCATCCGCTGCACCCCTACACACGCGGGCTGATCGGTTCGGTGCCGAGCCGCAACGTGCGCGGCAGGCCGCTCGCGCAGATCCCCGGCATGACGCCGTCCCTGCTCAACCTCGCCCCCGGCTGTGCGTTCCGCGCGCGCTGCCCGCGCGCGTCCGACGCCTGCCTGGTCGAGCCGGAGATGACCGCGCCGATCCCGGGCCGCGAGGTGCGCTGCTTCCACCCGCATCTCGAGACGGTGGCGGCATGACCGCGGAGGTCGAGATCGGGCGGCGCGAGCGCGTCGCCGACAGTGCCGCGCCGATGATCGAGCTGCGTGGTGTGTCCAAGCAGTTCCGCAAGATGCTCGACCTCGCCGGCCGGATCGCGCAGCGGCTGGGGGCGAATGTGCGCGACGAAATCGTGCACGCGGTCGACACGGTCGATCTTGCGGTGAAGCAGGGCGAGGTGGTGGGGCTGGTCGGCGAGTCCGGCTGCGGCAAATCGACGCTCGGGCGGATGGTGGCGGGAATCCTCCCCGTCTCGTCCGGCACGATCCTTTGGAAGGGGCAGGACGTGACGACGCTGCCGCCGGAGCAGGCGAAGGCGGCCAAGCTCGCGATCCAGATGATCTTCCAGGACCCGTACGCGTCGCTCAATCCGCGCCTGCGGGTCGATCGCATCATCGGCGAGGCGCCGATGGTGCACGGCCTCGTCAAGCAGGGCGAGTTCGACCAGTACCTCTCGCAGCAGATGCGGCGCGCCGGGCTCGATCCGGCGTTCAAGCGCCGCTACCCGCACCAGTTCTCGGGCGGGCAGCGCCAGCGCATCGGCATCGCGCGCGCGCTCGCGGTGCAGCCCGAGTTCATCGTCTGCGACGAGGCGGTGGCGGCGCTGGACGTCTCGATCCAGGCGCAGATCCTGAATCTGTTCATGGACCTCCGCCGCGACCTCAACCTGACCTACCTGTTCATCAGCCACGATCTCGGCGTGGTCGAGCACCTCTCGGACCGGGTCGTGATCATGTATCTGGGGCGCATCGTCGAGGAGGCATCGGCCGAGGAGGTGTTCGCCTCGCCGAACCATCCCTATACCCAGGCGCTGCTGACCGGCGTGCCGCGCATCGACAGCCGCAAGCGCGCGTTCTCGGCGGTGAAGGGCGAGATTCCGTCGCCGCTCGACCCGCCCCCGGGCTGCCACTTCCATCCGCGCTGCCCGCATGCCATGGCCCGCTGCCGCGAGGAGGCGCCGGCGCTGAAGGAGATCGCGCCGGGGCGGCGCAGTGCGTGCCACCTGAACGACGCGCGGGTCTGACGCCTGATGGCCGAGGCGCCCTTCCGCATCGGGCTGCTGCTGTTTCCGAACATCACGCAGCTCGACCTGACCGGCCCCTACGAGGTGTTCACCAAGCTTCCGGACGCGGAGGTGCGGCTCGTTTGGAAGACACTTGATCCCGTCACCGCGGGCGGCGGAATGCGGCTGATCCCCGACACGACCTTCGCCGACTGCCCGCAGCTTGACCTGATCTGCGCCCCCGGCGGTGCGGGGATAAACCCACTCCTCACCGATGCCGAGACGCTGGACTTCCTGCGCGCCCAGGCGAGGGGCGCGCGCTACATCACCTCTGTCTGTACCGGTGCGCTGGTGCTCGGCGCAGCAGGGCTGCTGCGCGGCAAACGGGCGACCACGCACTGGATGAGCCACGACATGCTCGCCCTGTTCGGCGCGACGCCGACAACGGGCCGCGCCGTGATCGACGGCAACGTCGTCACTGGTGGCGGCGTGACGGCGGGAATCGACTTCGCGCTTGCGGTCGCGGCCGAGATCGCTGGCGTCGAGACCGCCAAGGCGATCCAGCTCGGCCTAGAATACGATCCGCACCCGCCCTTCGCTGCGGGCCATCCGGATCACGCAGAGCCCGCGCTGGTGGCGCGCGCCATTGACACGGCGGCGGCGCGGCAGGCCGAGCGCGCGGCGCTCGTCCGGCGGGCGGCGACGGCGCTTGATCTTACACCGTGAACTGCTCGGCGATGATCCGCTCGCTCAGCGAGTGGTCCGGGTCGAACAGCATGGTGAGCGACACCTCGCGGTCCTCGCGCACGGTCACGCGCAGCACGTCGCGCACCTCGGTGTAGTCCGCGACGGCGGCGACGGGACGCTTCTCCGCCTCCAGCACCTCGAACACCACCTCTGAGGTCGCCGGCAGCAGCGCGCCGCGCCAGCGCCGCGGCCGGAACGCGCTGATCGGCGTGAGCGGCAGCAGGTTCGCTCCCAATGGCACGATCGGTCCGTGTGCCGAGAGGTTGTACGCGGTCGAGCCGGCCGGGGTGGAGATCAGGATGCCGTCGCAGATCACCTCGGGCAGGCGCACCGTGCCGTCCACCAGGATGCGGATCTTCGCCGCCTGGCGCTGCTCGCGGAGCAATGACACCTCGTTGATCGCCAGCGCCTCGGCGGCGCCGTCGCGCACCGTCTCGGCGTTCATCCGCAAGGGGTGCAGCACGGCGGCCTGGGCGCGCGCGATCCGCTCCGGCAGATCCTGATCGCGGAACTCGTTCATCAGGAACCCGACCGAGCCGCAGTTCATGCCGTAGATCGGCCGGTTCCGGCCGAGGAAGCGGTGCTGGGTCTCAAGCATGAATCCGTCACCGCCGAGTGCCACGATCGCCTCCGCGGTCTCGGGTTCGGCATCGCCGTAGCGGGCGACCAGCGCGGCACGCGCCGTCCGCGCCGCCTCGGTCTCGGCGGCGAGGAAGGCGAGGCGCGGGGAAGTCACGCGAGGACGCGGTGGTCCAGCACCGGCATGTCGCGCCGCACCCGTTCGGTCACACCGTGGTCGATGCGCGCGGTGGCGAAGCCCTCGCCGTCCGACACCTTGGCGACCACATGGCCCCAGGGGTCGATCACCAGCGAATGGCCGTAGGTGAAGCGCGGGCTGCCCTTCTCCTCGTGCCTGCCCCAGGTCGCGGCTGCCAGCACCCAGCACTGGGTCTCGATCGCGCGGGCGCGGAGCAGCGTCTCCCAGTGGTCCTTGCCGGTCTGCAGCGTGAAGGCGGCCGGCACGACGATCACGTTGGCGCCCTTCTGGCGCAGCTTCAGGTAGAGTTCGGGGAAGCGCACATCGTAGCAGATCGTGGAGCCGACCGTGGAGCCATCGGCCTGGTAGGTGACGACCTCGTCGCCGCGGCCGAAGGTCGCGCTCTCGCGATAGCCGGTGCCGTCGGGCGCGACGATGTCGAACAGATGGATCTTGCGGTAGCGCGCAAGCTCCTTGCCCTCGGGGCTGAACACCACCGTGGTGTTGTAGAGCTTGTCGCCCGCGTCCTCGGACATCGAGCCGCCATGCACGACGATCCGGTGCTTCACCGCGAGATCGCGCAGGAAGGTGTAGGCGGGTCCGGGCTCGTTCGACCCTTCCGTCCCTGGCAGGCGCTCGGCGGCCGCGCGCTTGGCCGCGGCATCGCCGCCGAGGCAGGTCCACATCTCGGGCAGGGCGATGAAGTCAGGCCGGTCGGCCGCGATCGCCGCGTCGGTCAGGCGCGCGGCGGCGGCGATGTTCGTCGCCTTGTCGTGGCCGGGATTCATCTGGACGACGCTGACGCGCATCGCGAGGGCTCCTTGCGATCGAAACAGGACGCGGGGTGGCGATCAGCCGCCCGTGAGGCTCATGTGGCGCGCGACCGCGGGGCGGTTGCGCCGGCGGTCGATGACGAAGTCATGCCCCTTGGGCTTGCGGCCGATCGCCTCGAGGATGGCGGCCTCCAGTGCCGCGTCGTCGGCCGAGGCGCGCAGCGGCGTGCGCAGATCGGCCGCGTCGTCCTGGCCAAGGCACATGTACATCGTGCCGGTGCAGGTCAGCCGCACGCGGTTGCAGGACTCGCAGAAATTGTGGGTCATCGGCGTGATGAAGCCGATCCGCCGCCCGGTCTCCTTGACCACGACGTAGCGCGCCGGCCCCCCCGTCGCGTAGTCGGTCTCGGCGAGCGTCCAGGACTTCGCCAGCCGCGCCCGCACGATCGAGAGCGGCAGGTACTGGTCGGTGCGGTCGCCGCCGATGTCGCCCATCGGCATGGTCTCGATCAGGCAGAGATCGAAGCCGTGCTCGCCGCACCAGGCGACCATGCGGTCGAGCTCGTCCTCGTTCACGCCCTTCAGCGCCACCGCGTTGATCTTGATCGCGAGCCCGGCGGCCTTCGCGGCGAAGATGCCGTCCAGCGTCTTCTCGATCCGGCCCCAGCGCGTGATCGCGGTGAACTTCGCCGGGTCGAGGGTGTCGAGGCTCACGTTGATCCGCCGCACGCCCGCCGCCGCCAGATCACCGGCGAACCGGGTGAGCTGGCTGCCGTTGGTGGTGACGGTGAGCTCGTCGAGCCCCTGGCCGATCCGTGCGCCGAGGCCGCGCACCAGCCGCATCACGTCGCGCCGCACCAGCGGCTCGCCGCCGGTAAGCCTGACCTTCCGCACGCCGAGCCGGATGAACGCGGCCGTCACCCGCTCCAGCTCCTCGAGCGTGAGCAGCTCCGCCTTCGGCAGGAAGGTCATCTCCTCGGCCATGCAGTAGACGCAGCGGAGATCGCACCGGTCGGTGACCGACACGCGGAGATAGGTGATCTCTCGGCCGAAGGGATCGCGCATCGCCTGTCCGGGTTGCGTCAGTGCCACTCCAGGAATGTAGGGCGCGCCTCCCCCGCTGTCCAACCGGGCGATGCGGCCGCGCTCTGCCAGGAAATTGCCGCTATTGTCCCGGAAGGACAGGGGCCGGTTGAGCGGCGCGCCTGGGCGGATGTCATCGGGGGACCAGTCCATGTCGTTGGTCGGCGCCATCTCCGGCCTTGCGGGATCGGGAAATCGGAGGGGTGTCTCCGCGCCGGGCGGAACGAGATGACCAGTTGCGTCATGTTTGCCGAGCTCGTCTGTTCCCGCCTGACCCATGACCTGAGCGGCCCGCTCGCCACCATCTCCGGCGCGGTCGAGCTGCTCTCCCTCGACGATCCTGCGTCGCGCCAGGAGGCGATGGAGCTCGCCGGCGAGGCGACCGCGCAGCTTGCGCATCGGCTGAAGTACCTCCGTGCCGCCTGGGGCGCGGGCGGGCAGGAGCTCACGGTCGCCGCGATCGCCGCCATGGCCGATGGCGTGCTCGCCGGCGGGCGGGCGACGCTGGACGCGGCCCGCGTGGCCGGGCCGGACCGGCCGCTCGGCGCGCTTGGCCGGGTGCTGCTGAACGCGCTGATGGTCGCGGCCGAGGCCCTGCCGCGCGGTGGTACCATCGTCTGCGCGGGCGATCCCGAGACCCAGCTCGTGCTCAAGCCGGTGGGCGACGGGGCGGCCTGGCCGGGCGGACTCGCAGGGCTGATCGCGGGCGACGATCCGCTCGCAGCGGCGACGGCGGCGGGGCCGCGCGGCATCGCCGCGCCGATGCTGATGGCGCTCGCCCGGCGTGACAGCGTGGCGGTGACGCTGCTGATGGGCTCGGGCCTGCCGTTGCTGAGCCTGGCGCCGGAGCGACGCGCCCCGCCGGAGTGACATCCGGGCGCCGACCGCGCTTTACGATTTCTTGGCCCGTCCCGCCGCATGGTCCCGCCCGCACAGCTGCGGAGCGGGGCGCGTGGACGACCTTCTTGCCGATTTCCTGACCGAGACGAATGAGAGCCTCGCCGAGCTCGACACCGCGCTGATCCGGCTCGAGCAGGTGCCGGACGACCAGGCAACGCTGTCGCAGATCTTCCGCCTCGTGCACACGATCAAGGGCACCTGCGGCTTCCTCGGCCTGCCGCGGCTCGAGAAGGTGGCCCATGCCGGCGAGAACGTGCTCGGGCGCTTCCGCGACGGCACGCTCACGCCCACGCCCGCGGCCATTACTGTGATCCTGAAGGCGATTGACCGCATCAAGATGATCGTCGCCGGGCTGGAAGCGACCGAAGGCGAGCCCGCAGGCGATGATGACGCCCTGATCGGCGCGCTGAACGCCCTCATGGAGGGCGAGGCGGCTGAGCCGGAGCCCACGCCCGATCCCGGCCCGGTTGCCGCGGTGCAGCCGCCGGTCGAGCCGGCCGCCCTCGCTGTGCCCGCGCCCGCGGCGGAACAGCCAGAGCAAGTGGCCGCACCCGGCGAGTCCGGGGTCGCCGCGCAGACCATCCGCGTCAGCGTCGACGTGCTCGAGGACCTGATGACGCTCGTGAGCGAGCTGGTGCTCGCGCGCAACCAGCTGCTCCAGCTCGGACGCACGCAGCAGAACAGCCCCTTCACCGTGCCGCTGCAGCGCCTCAGCCACATCACCACCGACCTCCAGGAAGGGGTGATGAAGACGCGCATGCAGCCGATCGGCAATGCGTGGAACAAGCTGCCGCGCCTGGTGCGCGACCTCGCGCGCGAGACCGGCAAGCGGATCGAGCTCGCCATGCACGGCGCCGAGACCGAGCTCGACCGCCAGGTGCTGGAGTTCATCAAGGACCCGCTCACCCACATGGTGCGGAACTCCGCCGATCACGGGCTGGAGACCACCACCGACCGGCGGGCTGCCGGCAAGCCCGAGACCGGGCGGATCAGCCTGAATGCCTTCCACGAGGGCGGGCACATCATCATCGAGATCGCCGATGACGGGCGCGGGCTGAACACGCGGCGGATCGCCGAGAAGGCCGTGGCGCAGGGGTTCGCGACCGAGGCCGAGCTCGCGCAGTTGTCCGAGACGGCGATCCACCAGTTCATCTTCCGCGCGGGGTTCTCCACCGCCGCCCAGATCACCGCGGTGTCCGGCCGCGGGGTCGGCATGGATGTGGTGAAGACCAACATCGAGAAGATCGGCGGGACGATCGAGCTCCGCAGCCGCGAAGGCCGCGGCACCACCGTCACGATCAAGATCCCGCTTACCCTCGCGATCGTCTCGGCGCTGATCGTCGAGTGCGCGCGCGAGCGCTTCGCGATCCCGCAGATCAGCGTGGTCGAACTGGTGCGCACCGGCGGCGGGTCGGAGACCACGATCGAGCAGATCAATCGCACCCCGGTGCTGCGACTGCGCGACCGGCTGCTGCCGCTGGTGCGCCTCTCCAGCCTGCTCGCGCTCGACGAGGGCGAGCCGGACGAGAGGGCGGAGTCGTTCATCGTCGTCGCCAAGGTCGGCACCGAGAATTTCGGCCTGATCGTCGATCGCGTGTTCGACACCGAGGAGATCGTGGTCAAGCCGGTGGCGCCCATCCTGCGCGACATCACGCTGTTCTCCGGCAACACCATCCTGGGCGACGGCAGCGTGATCATGATCCTCGATCCGAACGGGATCGCCCGCACGGTCGGGATCGGCGCCGCCGCGGGCGCCGAGCGGACTGGCCTGGTCGAGCCCACGCGTACCGATGCCGGCTCGTCCGGGGCGCGCACCTCGCTCCTGCTGTTCCGCGCCGGCGGCGCCGAGCCGAAGGCCGTGCCGCTCGGCCTGGTCGCGCGGCTCGAGGAGATCGCCGCCGACCGGATCGAGCGCGCCGGCGCCCGGGCGATGGTGCAGTACCGCGGCCGGCTGATGCCGCTGGTGCCGATGGGGGTCGATCTCGATGACGCGACCGTCGCCCGCCGCCCCGTCCTGGTGTTCAGCGACGGTGGGCGCAGCATGGGGCTCGTGGTCGACGAGATCCTCGACGTGGTCGAGGATGTCGTGACCATCCAGCTCGGCTCGGCGCGTCCCGGCATCCTCGGCAGCGCCGTGATCGCCGGCCGCGCCACCGAGATCATCGATACCGGCCACTGGCTGGCGCTCGCCGCCGAGGACTGGTTCGCCGCCCGCCGCGGAGGCGCCGGCGGTCCACGGCCGCATCTGCTGGTGATCGACGACAGCGCGTTCTTCCGCCACATGCTGGTGCCGGTGCTGACCGCGGCCGGCTACGAGGTGACCGCGGCCGAGACCGCGGATGCCGCGCTCAGGCTGCGCGAGCAGGGGCGCCGGTTCGACGCGATCGTCTCCGACATCGAGATGCCGGGCATGGACGGCTTCGCCTTCGCCCGCGCCGTGCGCGAGGATCCGCGCTGGGCCGCGCTGCCCCTGGTCGCGCTGACCGGACGTGTGGCCGATGCCGACATCCTGCGCGGCCGCGAGTCCGGGTTCACCGACTATGTCGCCAAGTTCGACCGCGAGGCGCTGCTCGCCGGGATCGCCCAGGTGCTCGCCACGCGCCGCGAGACGGAGGCCGCCTGACATGACCGCCACTGCCGAGATCACCCGCCCGGCCCCGGGTGCGCGAGGCGCCAATGACGAGGCGCGCGACGTCTATGTCACGCTCACCGTGGGCGGCCAGCTCTGCGGCATCCCCGTGCTGGGCGTGCGCGACATCCTGGGGCCGCAGGCGATCACGCGCATCCCGCTCGCCCCGCCCGAGGTCGCCGGCAGCCTGAACCTGCGGGGGCGGATCGTCACCGCGATCGACCTGCGGCGGAGGCTCGGCGTTGCCCATGCCGCGTCCGGCACCTCGATGAGCGTGGTGGTCGAGCACCAGGGCGAGCACTACAGCCTGCTGGTCGACAGCGTCGGTGAGGTGATGCGGCTCGAGGCCGCGAGCCGCGAGCAGAACCCGCCCACGCTGGCTCCCGAGTGGCGAGGCTTCTCGGCCGGCATCTTCCGGCTCTCAGGCGAGCTGCTGGTGGTGCTCGACGTCGCCGCCGTGCTCGATCTCTGACACGCCTCTCAACGGGAACCAGCGCGATGAAGACCTTCCTGGTCGTCGACGACAGCCGTGTCGTGCGCAAGGTGGCACGCCGCATCCTCGAAGGCTTCGGCTTCGCGGTCGAGGAGGCCGAGGACGGCGCGCAGGCGCTGACCGCCTGCCGGGAGCGGCTGCCCGATGCGATCCTGCTCGACTGGAACATGCCGGTGATGAACGGCCTCGAATTCCTGCACGCGCTGCGCGGCGAATTCGGCGCGGACAACCCGGCGGTGGTGTTCTGCACCACCGAGAACGAGATGGGCCGGATCGAACAGGCGATCGAGGGCGGGGCCAACGAGTACATCATGAAGCCGTTCGACGCCGAGATCATCCAGTCCAAGCTCGCCCAGGTCGGCCTGCTCTGATGGTGCTTGCCGCGCCTGCGGCTCCGCGCGCAACGGCGTGCGAGGAGCGGATCCGCGCGATCGTCTGCGACGACAGCGCGGTGATCCGGGGCCTGCTCGTGCGTCTGCTCGAGGCGGATCCGGCGATCGTGGTGGTGGGCACGGCCTCGAATGGGCGAGATGTGCTCGCGTTGCAGGCCCGAGCGAGACCGGACGTCGTGGTGCTCGACATCGAGATGCCGGTGATGGACGGGCTGACGGCCCTGCCGGCGCTGCTGAAGGCCGATCCTGCGGTGCAGGTGGTGATGGCCTCGACGCTGACCACGCGCGGCGCCGACATCACGATGCAGGCGCTCCGCCTCGGGGCGGCCGACTATGTGCCGAAGCCGACCGCCGTGGGCGGGATCGCCGCGGGCGAGGGGTTCCGCCGCGACCTGGTCGAGAAGGTGCGGGCGCTGGGCCACGCGGCACAGCGTCGCCGGGGCACAGCGCGCGCAGCACCGCTGCCGGTTCCGCGTGCACCCGCGCCGCTGTCGCCGGTTGCGCCCCGCCGCACCGTCCCCGAGCTGATCGCAGTGGGGGCGTCGACCGGCGGACCGCAGGCGCTGTTCCGGGTCATGAAGGAGCTCGGCGCCGGCTTCCATCTGCCGGTGCTGATCACGCAGCACATGCCGGCGACCTTCATCCCGATCCTCGCCGAACACATCAGCCGCATCGGCGCCCTGCCCTGCGCCGAGGCCAGGGACGGCGAGCGGATCGTTCCGGGTCGCGCCTATCTCGCGCCGGGCGACCATCACATGCTCGTGGCAGGCGACCGCCATGCTCCGGTTGTGTCGCTGTCCGCGGCGCCGCCTGAGAATTTCTGCCGCCCTGCGGTCGATCCGATGCTGCGCAGCGCGGCCGCCGTGATGGGCCGCCATGTGCTCGCGGTCATCCTGACCGGCATGGGCCATGACGGCCTCGAGGGCGGCCGGGCAGTGGCCGCAGCCGGCGGAGCCGTGATCGCGCAGGACGAGGCGAGCTCGGTCGTCTGGGGCATGCCCGGCGCGGTCGTCCAGGCGGGGATCGCCTCCGTGATCGTCCCGATCGACGCGGTTGCGCGCGAGATCGCCAGCCTTGCCCGTGCGGGGGGAGCATTCGCATGACCAGTGCCTCGTTCAGCCAGCTCGCGGAGTTCCTCCAGACCCGCTCCGGCCTCGTGCTGACCCCGGACAAGATGTACCTGGTCGAGACGCGGCTCGGGCCGCTGATGAAGCGCGAGGGCCTGCCCGATCTCTCCGCCCTGGTCGGCCGAGTGAGGGCGGCGCTCTCCAGCCCGATCGCGACCGAGGTCGTCGAGCTGATGACGACCAACGAGACGCTGTTCTTCCGCGACGGCAAGCCGTTCGAGCACCTCAAGGAGAAGGTGTGGTCGCGCATGGCCGCGACGCGCGGACCCTCGGGCACGATCCGCGTCTGGTCGGCGGCGTGCAGCACCGGGCAGGAAGCCTATTCGGTCGGCATGTCCGCGCTCGAGAATGCCGCGACGCTCGGCGGCTGCCGGGTCGAGATCCTCGGCACCGACATCTCCCGCGACGTGCTGAAGCGCGCCGAACAGGGCCGCTACAGCCAGTTCGAGGTGCAGCGTGGCCTGCCGATCACCATGCTGATGCGCCACTTCCGCAAGGAGGGCGCGGACTGGCACGTGAAGGACCCCGTCCGCGCGCTGGTGCGCTGGCGCGAGTGGAACCTGCTCGCGCCGCCGGGCCCGCTCGGCCGGTTCGACGTGGTGTTCCTGCGCAACGTGCTGATCTATTTCGACCAGGCGACCAAGGCGCGCGTGCTCGACCAGATCGCCTCGGTGCTGGCCCCGGACGGCGTGCTCTACCTGGGCGGGGCCGAGACCGTGCTCGGCCTGACCAGCCGCTTCGCCCCGCTCGACGGGGTGCGCTCGGCCTACGCGCTCGCCTGATCTGCCGCACGGCGGACCTCCCCAAGCGGCTTCGGGCTTGCTAACGTCCGGATCTGACGGATCACCGTCGAGATCGGGAGGGAGAGACACCGATGCGCCATCTGCTGCTGGCGAGCATCTTCGCGGCGGGGCTTGCCACCGCGGCCGATGCGAACACGTTCCGATGGGCCAATGACGGCGACGTCAACTCGATGGACCCGTATGCGCGGAACGAGACGTTCCTGCTCACCTTCATGGGCAATGTCTATGAGCCGCTGGTACGGCGCGACCGCGAGCTGAGGGTCGAACCGGCGCTCGCGGTGCGGTGGGACCAGCCGAGCCCGACGGTCTGGCGCTTCCATCTGCGCCCGGACGTGAAGTTCCACGATGGGACCCCGCTCACGGCCGAGGACGTCGTGTTCAGCGTCGTGCGGGCGAAAGGGCCGGGCTCGAACGTCTCGACCAAGCTCGCGACGGTGACCGAGGCGCGCGCGGTCGATCCGCTGACGGTCGAGTTCGTCACCTCGGAGCCGAATCCGATCCTGCTCGAGGAGATCGCCGACTTCTTCATCATGTCGAAGCGCTGGGCCGAGGCGAACAACGCCGCCCAGGCGGCCGACCTGACTCGGCGCGAGGAGAACTACGCCACGCGCAACGCGAACGGTACCGGACCGTTCCGCCTCGCCTCGCGCGAGCCCGACCAGCGCACCGTGCTCGAGCCGAACCCGAACTGGTGGGACAAGGCCGAGCACAACCTCACCCGCGTCGAGTTCAACGTGATCGCCAATGCCGCGACGCGCGTGGCCGCGCTGCTCTCGGGCGAGGTGGACATGGTCTATACCGTGCCGCCGCAGGACGTGGAGCGGATCGGCCGAACCCAGGGGTTCCGCATCCACCAGAAGGCGGAACTCCGCACCATCTTCCTGGGCTTCGACCAGCAGCGCGACCAGCTTCTGAAGTCGGATGTCCAGGGCAGGAATCCGTTCAAGGACGTGCGCGTGCGCCGGGCCTTCGTGCATGCGATCGATGTCGAGGCGATCCGCTCGCGCGTGATGCGCGGGCAGTCCCGACCGTCCTGGCTGATGGTCGGGCCCGGCATCAACGGCTTCGACGAGGATCTCGACAAGGCCCGGCCGCGCGTCGATCTCGACGCCGCGCGACGGCTGCTGTCGGAGGCCGGGTATCCGAACGGCTTCGGCGTGACGATGGACTGCCCGAATGACCGCTACGTCAACGACGAGGCGATCTGCCAGGCGGTGACGGCGATGCTCGCGCGGATCGGCGTGCGCGTCACCCTCGCCGCGCAGACCCGCGCGCGCTACTTCGCCGAGATCCTCGGTCCCCGCTACAACACCAGCTTCTACCTGCTGGGCTGGACGCCCTCGACCTACGACGCCCACAACATGCTGTTCAACCTGGCCGCGACACGCCAGGGCAACCAGGGCCAGTTCAACGTGGGCGCCTACTCGAACCCGCGCGTCGACGAGTTGACGGCGAAGATCGCGGTCGAGACCAACATCGCCGAGCGTAACCGGATGATCTCCGAGGCGTTCCGGATCCACGCCGAGGATGTCGGCCACGTTCCGCTGCACCAGCAGCAGGTGATCTGGGCGGCGAAGACGAACATCGAGCTCGTGCAGCTCGCCGACAACTGGTTCCCGCTGCGCTTCGTGCGCGTGCGTTGACCGACGCTGCGACTGCCTGTCTCGGCGGGGCCTCTGTGCCCCGCCGTTCCGTTCTGGAGGAGGCATGGAGAGGGTAGGGTTCATCGGCCTCGGCACCATGGGCGCGCCGATGGCGGCGAATCTGCGACGCAGGCAGGTCCCGATGGTGGTGTACGACGTGCGCGCCGACGCGATGGCGCGGCTCGTCGAGCTTGGCGCCGAAGCTGCCGACGGCACGGCCGCGGTCGCGCGTGCCGCCGATGTCGTGATCACCATGCTGCCGGGGCCGAAGGAGGTCGCCGCGGCGATCGCCGCGATCCTGGCCGAGGCGCGTCCGGGCCTGCTGGTGATGGACATGTCCACCGTCGATCCCGAGACCACGGATGCGGCTGCCGCGGCCTGTCATGCCAAGGCGGTCGCTTTCGTCGATGCGCCGGTCGGCCGGCTCAGCCAGCACGCCGAGCGCGGCGAGAGCCTCTTCATGGTCGGCGCCGACGCGGCCGACTTCGCGCGGGCGAAGCCGCTGCTCGAGGCGATGGGGACGACCATCCACCACTGCGGCGGCCCTGGTGCCGGCACGCGCACCAAGCTCGTCAACAACCTGATGACAGTGTGTCTGTGCGCGCTGAATGCCGAGGCGCTGACCCTTGCCTCCGCCTTCGGGCTCGATCTGGCGAAGACGCTCGATGTGCTGAATGGCACCACGGCGGTGAACGGCCAGCTCAGCGTGAACTACCCGAACAAGGCGCTCGCCGGCGATCTCGCTCCGGGCTTCATGATCGACCTCGCGCACAAGGACCTCAGCCTGATCCTGGCGGCGGGCAATGCCGCGAGGGTACCGCTTGCGGCGACCGCCGCGATCCGCGAGCTCTACTCGATCGCGCGCGGCACCGGACGCGGCCGGCAGGACATGACGGCGGTGCTCGACACGCTGTGCGATCTCGCCGGGGTCAAGGCGCCGCGCCAGGAACGTACGGCGTGAGCGTCGCCAGCGCTGCCCCCGAGAGGATCACGCGGTCCGTTCGATCGGCGCGAGGCGCTCAAGCAGGATCTCGGCGCAGCGGCGCCAGGAGAACCCCTCGGCGAAGCGGCGGCAGGCGTCGCGGTCAAGTCCGAGCGCGGCAGTCGCCGCAGCGGCAAGGTCCTGGTCCAGCACCCCCACCGGCGCGGTGTTGATCACGTCCTTCGGTCCCATCACCGGGAAGGCGGCGACGGGCGTGCCGCAGGCGAGCGCCTCGACGATCACCAGCCCGAACGTGTCAGTGAGCGAGGGAAACACGAACACATCGGCCTCGGCGTAGGCGCCGGCGAGATCCTCGCCGAACTTCGCCCCCAGCCAGTGCGCTTCCGGGAAGCGGCGTTCGAGCGCCGGCCGGGCCGGCCCGTCACCGACCACCACCTTCGAGCCGGGGAGATCGAGGGCGAGGAACGCCTCGATGTTCTTCTCCACCGCCACGCGGCCGACATAGAGGAAGACCGGGCGCGGCAGGTTGAGCGCGCCGCGTGCGCGCGGACGGAACAGGCCGAGATCGACCCCGCGTGTCCAGGCGGCGACGTTGCGGAAGCCGCGTGACGCGAGTTCTTCGCGCAGGGATGCGGTCGCCGTCAGCACCGCCGCCGACGGCCGGTGGAAGCGACGCATGATCGCCCAGGTCAGCCCCAGCGGCACGCCGAGCCGCGCCTTCAGGTACTCGGGGAAGCGGGTGTGGAACGCCGTGGTGAAGGGCCAGCCGCGCCTCAGGCAGAGCCGGCGCGCGGCGAGCCCGAGCGGGCCTTCGGTCGCGATATGGATCGCATCGGGACAGAACGCGTCGATGATGGCGCGCAGCCGCCGCCCGGGCAGGATCGCAAGCCGCACATCCGGTTCGGTCGGCGCGCCGAGGGTGCGGAACCGGTCCGGCCCAACCACCTCGACGACATGGCCCATCTGCGCGAGCTCGTCGCGCACGGTCGCAAGCGTGCGCACGACACCGTTCACCTGCGGCATCCAGGCATCGGAGACGATCAGGATTCGCACAGGGCCGGCCGGCGTGAACCAGGGCAGCGCGTCGTCGGGCGGGGTCCGCCTAGGCCGGCGCAAGCGCACCGGCCCGTGCAGGAGCGTCCCAGAACGACAGCCGGTTCTCGGCCGCCCAGTCCACGAGCTCCATCCGCCCGTCGGGATGCTCGACCAGCGCGGTGCACGACTCCACCCAGTCGCCGTCGTTCATATAGGCGATCCCGTCCACCGCGCGGATCGCGGCATGATGGATGTGTCCGCACACCACGCCGTCGCAGCCGCGACGTCGCGCCTCGGCAGCGAGCGCGGACTCGAACCGGTCGATCGCCTTGACCGCCTCCTTCACCTGACGCTTCAGCCACGCCGAGAGCGACCAGTACGGATAGCCCAGGCGGCGGCGCGCGCCGTTGAACCAGCGGTTCAGCACCAGCGCACAGGTGTAGGCCCAGTCGCCGAGAACGGCGAGGAAGCGTGCGTAGCGCACGACCGAGTCGAACTCGTCACCATGCATGACCAGCAGCCGTCGGCCGTCGGCGGTGACGTGCTCGGCATCGCGGCGCAGGCGCACGCCCGCGAACTCCATCGGCATCCAGGCGCGGAACAGCTCGTCGTGGTTGCCGGGGATGTAGGTCACGTGCGTGCCCGCGCGTGCCTTGGCGAGGATGACGCGCAGGATCTCGTCGTGGGTCTCGTCCCAGTACCAGGAGCGGCGCAGCCGCCAGCCGTCCACCACGTCGCCCACCAGGTAGAGGTGCCGGCACTCGGTCCGGCGGAGGAAGTCGAGCAGGAAGTCGGACCGGCAGCCGCGCGTGCCGAGATGCAGATCAGAAATGAAGACACTGCGGTAGCTCCGGGTGACAAACGGCGCGGTCATGCGCGCAGCACTCCTTCATCGCTTCACCGCACCCCTCTACCCAGAGAAAACCAACGGTTGCCATGAAGATTTCATGAAACGCTTGAGCAATAAGGTGTAATCGTCTGGCCTCTCCTCTGTCATCTGGGTGTCATCGTCTGTGGATATCATGTGGGTTTGCGGCGCCGGGGACGGCGCGTCCGGTCGCGCGTGCTGGTGATCTTCAATCCCGCCGCGGGGGCACGGCGGCGGCGGCGCTTCG
>NZ_JBHYDW010000004.1:32098-83208 GCF_051860475.1 Elioraea sp.
TGGCGGGGGGGGCGGTCGCGGCCCCCCCGGCGGGGAGCGGTGACCCGGGCCCCCCCCCCGCCGCGCGGGGTCAGGCCGCGCAAGGGGGGGGCGGGGGGGGGGCGGCCGGCGAGACCCTGGTGGTTGCCGCCGGCGGCGACGGCACGATCGCCGAGGTGGTGAATGGAATTGCCGGCAGCGACGCGCGGCTCGGCGTGATCCCGATCGGCACGGCGAATGTGTTCGCCCACGAACTTGGCCTGGCGTTCGGCGCCGCAGCGATCGCGGCAGCGCTGAAGGGCGGACAGGTGCGCCACGTCATTCCCGGCCGGGCACGGTTCGCCGACGGACGCGCCAGGCTGTTCGTGCAGATGCTCGGCGTCGGGCTCGACGCGGCAGTGGTGGCATCACTGAACGGCGCGCTCAAGCGGCGGATCGGCAAGGGCGCCTATGTGGTCGAGACGCTGCGCCAGATCGCGCGCTGGTCGTTCCCGCGTCTCAGCCTCGCGCTGGACGGCACCTTCGCGGAGGGGGCGCAGGTGATCGCGACCAAGGGCCGGTTCTACGGCGGGCGCTTCCTGCTCGCGCCCGAGGCCGCGCCCGACACGCCGGGCCTTTCGGCCTGCGTGTTCGAGCGCGGCGGCTGGTGGCCGGCCCTGCGGGCGGGGCTCACCCTGCCGGTCGGCCTGCTGCCGCGGCTGCCCGGGGTTGCCCGACATCGTGTGGCGACGCTGGAGATCGCCGCACCGGCGGGGCTGCCGGTGCAGGCCGACGGCGACCTGATCGGCATGACGCCGGTGACGGTCGCGGATGCGGCGAGCCGGATCGCGGTCATTGTGCACCATGTGGCGACTGCAGCCACACCGACGGCCGATCGTCTCGACCGCCAGTCCGCCAAGGTGGCGGAAGGGGGGAGGGGCCGCACGGACGCGGTGTGCCATGGCGCGGGCAAGGCTGACCCGCGCCGCGCCAACGCCTCCCGCTGACGGGGCCGAGGCCGACACCCGCAGGGCGTACACGCTCGGCATGCGGCTTGGGGTCGTCGACGCTCCGGCGTCATCCGGAACGCCCTCGCCGTCCTTCACCTTGCGACCGTCCCGCTGCTCCTCCGCCGACCGCGGCCGGTATGAACCCTCCGGAGTCGGGCCGTCAGCCTGTCCGGAACGTCTCCAGCGCCGCGGCATCGAACGCGACGCCGTGGCCCGGCCGATCGGGCGCGATCGCGCGGCCCTCGACGATCTCAATCGGTTCTGCAATGAAGCGGTCGAGCCCGAAGCCGTGCACCTCCAGATACGACCGGTTCGGCGCGGCCGCGAGCAAATGCACGGTCAGGTCGTGCACGCCGTGCGAGGTGACCGGCAGATTGAACGCCTCGGCAAGCGCCGCGACCTTCATGAACACCGTCACGCCTCCGACAATCGCGACATCAGGCTCGGGGAACGTCACGCCGCCGACGGCGATCAGCTCCTTGAACTCCCAGAGCGACTTCAAGTTCTCGCCGGCGGCGATCGGGTGGCCGCCCTCGCGCACGATCCGCGCCTGGCCGGCGATGTCGTCGGGGATGGTCGGCTCCTCCAGCCACACCAGGCCGTACTGCTGGAGCGCGCGCGCGGCGCGGATCGCCTCGTCGGCCGTCCAGCGCATGTTGGCATCCGCCATCAGCGGGAAGTCGTCGCCGAGATGCGCGCGCATCGCCGCGACACGCTCGACGTCCTGGCGCAGCGACGGCCGGCCGACCTTCATCTTGATCGCGCGGAAGCCCTGGGCCTGGAAGTCATCGGCCTGGGCAAGCAGGCGGTCGAGCGGGAAGTCGAGATCGATGCCGCCGGCGTAGCAGGGCACGGCAGGATCGAACCCGCCGAGATGGCGCCAGAGCGGCGCGTTCGCGCGCTTCGCCGCGAGGTCCCACAGCGCGATGTCGATCGCCGAGACCGCGAGGCTGGTCTGCCCGCCGCGGCCGCCGAAATGCAGCCGCCACCACATCGCCTGCCAGGTCGCCTCGATCCGGTCAGCGTCCTGGCCGATCACAACGGGTGCGAGGTCGTTGTGGATCAGCGCCAGCACCGCCGCGCCGCCCGAGTCCACGGTGTAGGTGTAGCCGAGGCCGGTCGCGCCGTCGGCGTCGGTGAGCGTGACGGTGATCAACTGGAAATGCGTGATCGTGTGGTGCGTGCTGTCGGAGAGCGCGACGGGGAGAGGGATCCGGTAGAGGACGGCATCGATGCGATGGATCTCGCTCATGGATCTGGGGCCCCGTTCTGGTCCGGTCGTGGTTCGGACTCGTAGCATGCGTCGCCGTGCCGGGCGAGCCGGAGGCGTGGACGCGATTATGTAACGATATCATCTTGATCCGATATCGCATCATATGCGATGATATCGGAACGGTCGGCAATCGAGCCGACCGGTCGGGAGACAATGCAATGAGGATTTCATCAAGTGCCGCCGTCCTGGCGGTCATTCTGGTTGCCGCCTGTGCGCCGGATCAGCCAAGTCCGGTCACTGCCGCGCCCCCGCAGCCCGCGGCGGCCGCACAGCCCGCGCCGGGCGAGGAACTGGACGGCGAGGCGTACCTCACCCTGGCCCGGGGCAACACGCTCGTGGGAGTCTCCAGCCGCGGTGCGGACTTCGCGATCTACGTCGCCGAGGACGGCACGCAACGGATGGCCTGGCAGACCATGCGGAGCAGCGGCCGTGACGAGGGGCGGATCGTGCTGCGCGACGGCAAGGCGTGCTCGTCCTGGCGGATCCAGCGGGACGGCGCGGAAGCCTGCGGGCGCATCTTCCGCGACGGCGAGACGTTCCGCGGCGTCGATCGCGACACCGGTGCGGTGATCAGCACGTTCCGCATCCTGCCCGGCAACCCGCGGGGGCTGTAGCCTGGCGCATCAGGGCTGGAGGAAGGGGCGGCGCACGGCTATCCAGGTCGCGTGGTCCCCGCCGCCCTTCCGACCAGCGTCGCAGCCCTGCCCGTCGCCGAGGCGCTGCCGGCGCTCCTCGCCGCGCTCGGCCGCGGCAACGCCGTGCTGGTGGCCCCGCCGGGCGCGGGCAAGACCTCGGTCGTGCCGCTCGCGCTGCTGCACGCGTCCTGGCGTGATGCGGGCTCGCGCATCGTCGTGCTGGAGCCGCGCCGGGTCGCGGCGCGCGCGGCCGCCCGCCGCATGGCCTCGCTGCTCGGCGAACAGGTGGGTGCGACCGTCGGGCTGCGCACGCGGCTCGACGCCGCCGTCTCACCTTCGACACGGATCGAGGTCGTCACGGAAGGGCTGCTGGTGCGCCGGCTGCAATCCGACCCGGGCCTCTCGAACGTCGCCGCGGTGGTGTTCGACGAGGTGCACGAGCGCTCGCTCGATGCCGATCTCGCGCTCGCGCTGACGCGCGATCTCCAGGCGGTGCGGCCGGAGCTGCGTCTGGTGGCGATGAGCGCCACGCTGGACGGCGCGGCATTCGCGCGGCTGCTCGATGCGCCAGTGACCGAGAGCATGGGGAGGATGTTCCCGGTCACCGTGCGCTGGGCCGTGCGCGATCACGACGCCCGGGGCCTGCCTGAGGCAGCGGCCGCCGCCGCGCGCCGCGCGCTCGCCGAGACGGCCGGCGACATCCTCGTGTTCCTGCCCGGCATGGCCGAGATCCGCCGCGCCGAGGCCGCACTCGCGGATGCGCCCGCGGTCGTGCGCCCGCTGCACGGCGAGTTGCCGCCCGAGGCGCAGGACCTCGCGCTGCGCCCCGATGCCGAAGGGCGGCGCAAGGTCATCCTCGCCACCGCGATCGCCGAGACGAGCCTCACCGTCGAGGGCGTGACCGCGGTGGTCGACAGCGGATACCGGCGCACACCGCGCTTCGATCCCGGCTCGGGGCTGACGCGGCTCGCCACGGTGCGGATCAGCCGAGCAGCGGCCGAGCAGCGTGCAGGCCGCGCCGGGCGGCTCGGGCCGGGCGTGGTGTTCCGGCTCTGGACCGAGGCGGTGCATCGCGGCCTCGCCGCCGTCGACCGGCCCGAGATCCTGGACGCCGATCTTTGCCCGCTCGCGCTCGACCTCGCGGCCTGGGGTGCGGAGCCCACGGCGCTGCCGTTCCTCGATCCGCCACCCGCGGGCGCGCTGGCGGCCGGCCGCGACCTCCTGCGCGCGCTCGGCGCGCTCGATCGGGCAGGCGCGATCACGCCGCGCGGGCGGGCAATGGCGCGGCTGGGGGCGCATCCGCGGCTGGCGGCGATGATGGTCGTGGCGCGCGAACGGGGCGAGGACCAGGCGGCGCTGGCGGCCGACCTGGCGGCCGCGTTGGAGGAGCGCGATCCGCTGCGCGGCAACGACGCCCCCGCGGATCTCCGGCTGCGCCTCGACCGGCTTTCGACGGCAGCAGTGCGCGCGGCCGCGCAGTACCGCAGGCGCCTCGGCATCGCCGCGCGCGCGGGCGATCCGGACCGCGCCGGGACGCTGCTGGCCGAGGCGTTCCCCGACCGGATCGCGATGGCGCGCGGCGAGGCCGGGGCGTTCCTGCTCGCGAACGGCCGCGGCGCGCGGCTCTCGACCGCCGATCCGCTCGCGCGTGCGCCGTTCCTCGCGGTCGCCGCGCTCGATCTCACCGGCACCGATGCGCGCCTCCGGCTCGCCGCACCGCTCACCCGCGACGCGGTCGAGACGCTCGCCGCCGGGCGCATCGTCACGACCGAGGACGTATCCTGGGACGACCAGGCCGGCGCGGTGCGCGCGCGGCGCCGGCGCATGCTCGACGCGCTGGTGCTGGACGAGGCGCCGGTCGCCGAGCCGGACGCCGCGCTGCTGGCGCGCGGGCTCTGTGCCGGGGTGCGCGCGCGCGGGCTCGGCGCGCTGCCCTGGACCGCGACCGCGCGCAACCTCCAGGCGCGTGTGGCGCGCATGGCCGCGCTCGAGCCGGGCTGGCCGGACCTCTCCGACGGCGCGCTCGCGGCCACGCTCGAAGACTGGCTCGCGCCTCAGCTCGCCGGGCTGCGGAGCCTCGGCGAGCTTGCCCGGCTCGACATCGCCGCGATCCTGCGCGGGATGCTCGGCGCGCGCGCGGCCACGCTCGACGCCGCGCTGCCGACCCATCTTCCCTTGCCGCAGGGCCGCGCGGCCATCGACTACACACGCGCCCCCCCGACGGTCTCGGCGCGCGCACAGGCGCTGTTCGGGCTCGCGGCGACGCCGCGCCTCGCCGGCGGGCGGGTGCCGGTGCAGGTCGAACTCCTGTCGCCGGCGGGGCGGCCGATCGCGGTCACAGGCGATCTCGGCGCGTTCTGGCGCGGCGGCTGGGCGGAGGTGCGCCGGGCGATGCGCGGGCGCTACCCGAAGCACGCCTGGCCGGAGGACCCTACGAACGCGGTTCCCGCCAGAGCCAGAGCCCCATGAGCACGGCCGGGACGGCGAACACCAGCCAGGCGATGCGGTAGCCGGCGGCGAGCGCAAGCAGCCCGAACAGCGGTGGCAGGACGATCTGGCCGATCTGGGTGAAGAACAGCACCCCGCCGGTGACCGACCCGGCGCGGCCCGGCGGGGACAGTCGCGCGACCTCGGCCAGCATCAGCCCATGGAAGGCCATCACGGTCGCGGAATTGAGCACGATCGCCGCGAGCACGAGCGCGTCCGCGGCGGCCGCCGGCAGCACGGCAAGCGAAACGAACGCCAGGGCGGTGCCGAGCCCGATCCCGGCGAGCAGCCGCCGCGGCGGCACGTGGCGTCCGCCGAGCCAGCCCCAGAGGATGCGGCCCGGGATCGCGACCAGCGTGCCGATGCTGAACAGGGCTCCGGCCGCGGCGAGGCTGCGGCCCTGGGTCTCGACCAGGAACACCACGACGAAAGTGGTGTGCACGAATTGCAGCCCGACATAGCACATCGCCATCGCCGTGATCGTGCCGACGCCCGGGCTCCAGGCCGAGCGGATGGTCTCGCCGATCGCGCTGAGCCCGAGCGGCGCGGAAGCGTCGCGGTCGGTGTCGCAGCGCGCGCGCCAGGGTTCGAGCACGACCGCGAAGACGATGCAGACCAGCGCCGAGAGCCAGAGCGAGCCGCGCCAGCCGGCGACGGACGCGAAGGCCGGCGCGAGCGCGCCTGTCATCGCCACGCCGAGCGGCACGCCGGTCTGCTTGATGCTGAAATAGAGCGGCTGCTGGCGCCGCGGCACCACGCGGGCGAGCACATGCGAGGACGCCGGCGTCGAGACCGTCGAGCCGAACCCGACCAGGACCCCGCCGATCGCGATCGCGATGATGCCCGAGGGCGCGCCGAACGCGACGCCGAGGCCGGCGATCGCGAGCGAGACCTGGCTGACGCGGAACCCGCCGTAGCGCCGCAGGAACCCGCCGACCCCGACCGTGCCGATCATCGCCGCGGCAGCGGCGAGCGCAGTGTAGCTGCCGGCATGGGACGGATCGATGCCGAGCTCGGCGCCGATCGGCGGGGCCAGAACCGGCACGACCCCGCGGGTGAAGGTCGCGAAGGCCTGCTGCACCAGCATGGCGAGCGTGGCGGTGAGGGCAAGCGACACGGCCGGAACCCGGTGGCGAAGGGTTCTGCCACCCTACGCGCGTCATGCTGCGGTGCAACCCCGCGCGAACGGCGCCGCGCGGGGCCGGCTCAGGCGCCGGTCAGGCTGCCGGCTTGCCGGGCTTGGGGTCGCCGTTCGCCACCGCAAGCGTGTCCGTGGCCAGCGACGCGGTGCGGGCCATCGAGGTCATCCACGCCTCCATGAGCCGCGCCTGGTCGGCGCTGAATTCCTCCACGCGCCGGCCCCACCAGCGGCTGATGGTCTCGCTCGCCTCCACCGCGGAGCCGCACGTCGCAAGGTCGCCGAACAGGCTGACCCGGCTCTCGACCATGTGCAGCCCCATCGCCAGCATCGCCTCGGGAACGCCGCCGTCCAGCGGAGCGGTCTTTGTCTCGCGCGCCATCGGGATTGCCTCCTCGCGGTTGTCTCCGCGAGGTCGGATGCTACCCCAAGATCCTGCGGGCGCGTATGGGACTGTGCTCCGTGACCGGACCGTGACACCGCAGCGCGGGACGACCAGCGCCGCCCAGGGGCCCCTGGGGTACGGACCTGAGGCGGGATATAATCACGCCGGCGGCGCCGCCGCCCTTCGTTCACTCTTTCTGGAGCGCCTGATGCGCATCCTGCTGGTCGAGGACGACAAAGACGTTTCGCGGTTCGTCGCGAAGGGGCTCAAGGAAAGCGGCCACGTGATCGACCAGGCCGACAACGGCCGCGACGGCTTGTTTCTCGCCGCCTCCGAGAACTACGACCTGATCGTGCTGGACCGGATGCTGCCCGGCGGCATGGACGGGCTGCGCCTGCTCGAGACGCTGCGCGCCACCGGCTCGAAGGTGCCGGTGCTGTTCCTCTCCGCGCTCGCCCAGGTGGACGATCGGGTGAAGGGGCTGAAGGCGGGCGGAGACGACTACCTGACCAAGCCCTTCGCGTTCACCGAGCTCCTCGCGCGGATCGAGGCGCTGGGGCGGCGGGCGCGCGGCGAGGGGCCGGTGACCCGGCTCGCGATCGCCGATCTCGAGATGGACCTGCTCGCGCGCAGCGTGAAGCGCGCGGGCCGCACGATCGAGCTGCAGCCGCGCGAGTTCCGCCTGCTGGAGTTCCTGCTGCGCAATGCAGGCCAGGTGGTGACACGGACCATGCTGCTCGAGGCGGTGTGGGATTATCATTTCGACCCGCAGACGAACGTGATCGACGTGCATGTGTCGCGGCTGCGCCAGAAGATCGATCGCGGCTTCGCCTTTCCGCTGATCCATACCGTGCGCAACGCCGGCTACATGCTGCGCACCGACCAGTGAGCACGGGCGCGCACCTGCCGAGACCAAGGGGCGACAGTCCCCTGCTTCGCCTGGTGCGCTCGCTCGGCTTCCGGATCGCCGCGCTGCATGCGGTGCTGCTGATTGCCTCCGGCGCAGCACTCGGCGGCTTCTTCTGGTGGAACACGGCCGGCTACCTGAACCGCCAGGTGGACCAGTCGCTGCGCAACGACGTCGCGCTGATGACCACGCGGTTCGACGATGGCGGGATCGATGCGATCATCCGCACGGTCGCGCAGCGGCTTGCCGAGGACTCGGACGAGGAGGAGGTCTTTCTCCTCATCGGACCGGACGGCAGATCGATCGCCGGCAATCTCGATTCCTGGCCGGTCGGCCTGCCGATCGACGCGCAGGGAATCGAGGCACCCATCTGGCACGACGGCATCACCTCGACCGGGCGTCTCCATGGCATGGAGCTTGGCGGTGGTTACCGCCTGATCGTCGGCCGCGACGTCGCCAGCCGGCTGCGCCTGCGCGAGCTGGTCGCCGACGCGGTGCTGTACGGCTCCGCTCTGGCCGTCGTGCTGGCGACGCTGGGAGGCGTGCTGGTGCAGCGCGTGTTGCAGAGGCGGATCGATCAGGTGGCGGTCACTGCGGCGGCGATCGGCCATGGCGACCTGTCGCGTCGCGTGCCGCTGACCGGCGCAGATGACGAGTTCGACGAGCTCGCGCGCACCTTCAATGGCATGCTGGACCGGATCAGCGGACTGATGCATGGCGTGCGCCAGGTCTCGAACGCGATCGCGCATGATCTGCGCACGCCGATCGCACGCACCCGTGCGCGGCTCGAGGAGGCGCTGCGCGAGGCGGCGGACGAGGCCGAGCTCCGCGCCGCGATGGAGCGCGGCATCGCCGAGCTCGACGGCATCATCGCGGTGTTCCAGGCGATCCTGCGCATCGCCGAGATCGAGGCCGGCGCGCGCCGATCGGCCTTTGCGCCGTTCGACCTCTCGACGCTGCTCGCGGATGCCGCGGAGCTGTACGAGGCGGTGGCGGAGGAGAAGGATATTCGGCTGGATGCGGCGCCGACCGCCGGGCTCGTCATGGTCGGCGACCGCGACCTGGTACTGCAGGCGGTGGCGAATCTGCTGGACAACGCGATCAAGTTCACGCCGCCTGGCGGGCTCGTGCAGCTCGCCGCCGCCCGCCGCGAGGAGACGGTCGAGATCGTCGTCGCCGACACCGGTCCCGGGATTCCGGAAACGGAACGGCCGCGCGTGACCGAGCGCTTCTATCGCGCGGAGGCGAGCCGCGGCACGCCCGGCTCGGGACTCGGGCTGACGCTGGTCGAGGCGGTGGCGCATCTGCATGCCGGCACGCTCGACTTCGAGAGCGATCCGAAGGGCGGGCCGGGTCTGCGCGCGGTGCTGCGGCTCGCGTCGGGTGAGGTGCCGCGGCTCGCCCGCTCGGCAGACGTCCAGCGGCGCCGGGCGCCGAGCCGCGCGGCGGAGGCAGGGCAGGACCGCGTGCCGGTCGGCGCGGCGCCCGGCGGGCAGACATCGGGCTGAAACACGTCGGACGCAGATCACGCGGCCGTGCAACGTTTCGGAGTCCTGCCCCGTGTCCAAGCTGCCTCTGTTGTTCCTCTCGACGGCCGCCGCGTGCCTGCTGGTCGGCGTCGGCCTGGGCATCGCGATGGGGATCACCCATGACTTCTCGCTCGGCCCGGTGCATGCGCACCTGAACCTGCTCGGCTGGACGTCGCTCGCGCTGATGGGACTGACGCTGCGCGTCTATCCGGAACTGCTGCACAGCCGGGCGGCCGCCTGGGCGCAGTACGGCCTGTCGGCAGGCTCGGCGGTGGTCTTTCCGGCCGGCATCTATCTCGCCGTGACGCAGGACGCGCCGGGTCTCGCGATCGCGGCCTCGCTCGTGTGGTTCGCCGGCGCCGTGCTGTTCCTGGCGCGACTCGTGCGACTGCTGGTCGCGAGTGACGCTGCGGTGGCGCCGGTGTCGGCACGGCTGAACCCGCTGGCGGGATAGGTCCCGGGATGGGGGGTACGGGGGCAAGGGCCTTGCGGCCCTTGGCCCCCGCGTCCTTCATACCAGCCCGCCCAGGGCTTGACCTTCGGCGGGCTGGTATGAGGTTGGTTTCGCGCGCGGCCGCCCCACCAGCCCCGCGCGCGATACCCGGCTGCCAAAGGTCAAACCTTTGGCAGCCGGGTATCAGTCCTCTGCCTTGCCTTCGCCCGCCGCGCCGCTGTTGAGCTGGATGTAGTTCTGGATGCCGATCCGCGCGATCAGCTCGAACTGCGTCTCGATGAAGTCGATGTGGTGCTCCTCGTCGCGCAGGATCCCGGCGAGCAGGTCACGCGAGGGGAAGTCGCGCACGCTCTCGCAGTAGGGGATGGCCTCGCGCAGATCGGCCATCGCCTTCTCCTCGATCGCCTTGTCGCATTTGAGGATCTCCTCGACGGTCTCGCCGATCAGCACCTTGTTCAGCCGCTGCACGTTGGGGATGCCTTCGAGAAACAGGATGCGCTCGATCAGTTTGTCGGCGTGCTGCATCTCCTCGATGCTTTCACCGTATTCGAGCTTGCCGAGCTTGGTGACGCCCCAGTTGTCGAGCATCCGCGCGTGCAGGAAGTACTGGTTGATCGCGGTGAGCTCGTTGGTGAGCACCGTGTTCAGGTACTCGATGACCTTCGGGTCGCCCTTCATCGCACGCTCCGCTCCTGTGGCCTAGCCGGGCTGCAAGGAGAGGATGGAGCGCGCCCTACGTCAAGAACAACGCGTGTGAAATCAAGTGGTTAAGAGTGCGACGCGGTCGCAGCCCGGCTAGTCCTTCGCCGGCGCGAGCACGACCGCGGGCACCGCATGGCCGCGCGGGCGGGCGTGATGGTCGGCGACGATGTCGCGGATCACCTGCCCGCATATGCCGCAATCGGGGCGGCAGCCGCAGCGCGCCCACACCCCCTTGCAGCAGGTCGCGCCGTTCTCGGCGGCGGCACGGATGGCCTGGTCCGACAGGCCGTTGCAGAGACAGACGAGCATGACGGGCTTCTACTCCCCCGCGACGTCGATTGCAACTGGTTCGCATTTGCGATTCGGTTGCCGATGTTGCGGCGCGGTTTCTCGCCGGCGCCGCCGCATCCCGCCATGCGGTGGATCAACGGGCCGGTGCCGGGATCACCGACACCGGCCGCTCGCATCAGGCGGCCACCGCCTCCTTGGCCTCGGCCTTCTCCTCCGGCGTGTCCGCCTCGTAGCCCGGCGGCGGGCGGAAGCCGCGCACCGCCTTCTCCATCAGGGTCGCGAGATGGATCGCGGCGCGGTCCTGGTACGGCCCGGCGATGATCTGCACGCCGAGCGGCAGCCCGCCCTTGGCGAGCCCGATCGGCGCCACCGCCGCCGGCAGGTAGCAGACGCCCGAGATGCCGGCCCAGAAGAGCTGGGTGGTGGTCGGCTGCGGCTCGCCATTGACGGTGATCACCCGGTCCTGGCGTTCGCCCTCGTGGTCGTGCGGGAAGGCGGTGCCGGCGGCCACCGGGCAGAGCAGCACGTCCCACTCCCTGAAGAACGCGGCCCAGGCCTGGCGCATCCGGTGGCGGACCTCGTTCAGCTGGAGCCAGACCCGGTGCGGCAGCGTGTTGCCGCGCGCCATAAGCGCGATGTAGCCATCAGCGTCTTCGCCGCGCTTCGCCGCCTCCTCGGTCCAGCGCGCGATCTGCTCGGGCGACAGCCGCGCCGAGGTGGCCGCGCGCAGCAGCAGCACATAGACCTTCCACAGCTCGGCCTTGTCGATCTCAGGCCGGGCGGCGAGATCGACCCTGGCACCCTCCTTCTTCAGCGGGCGGGCCAGCGCCTCGATCTTGCCCGCGTATTCCTCGTCGACCGGCGCGACAGGATCGTTCGCCATGATCGCGATCCGCATGCCCTTGATCCCGGGCAGGCGCGGCTTCGGCAGGGTGAGCTTCCAGCCGGCGGCGTCGATGTCATCCGGCCCGGCCATCACGTCGAGGGCAACCATAAGATCGGCGCCGCTGCGCGCGAGCGGGCCGATCACCGAGATGTCGGACGGCGCGATCGTGCCGAGCGACTGGCCGCGCGGCGAGCAGATGCCGAAGCTCGGCTTGTGGCCGTAGACGCCGCAGTAATGCGCCGGGTTGCGGATCGAGGAGCCGATGTCGGAGCCGATCTCGAGCCCGGTGAGCCCCGCGGCCAGTGCGGCGGCCGAACCGCCCGAGGAGCCGCCGGGCGTGCGTGTCGGGTCCCAGGGGTTGTTGGTCGTGCCGTAGACCGCGTTGTAGGACTGCCAGTCCGCCAGCATCAGCGGCACGTTGGACTTGCCGAAGATCACCGCGCCGGCGCTGCGCAGCCGGCTCACAGCGAGCGCGTCCTCCTTGGCGACGGTGTCCTTGTAGGCGGGGTCGCCCCAGGTGGTGGGCAGGCCCTGGACGTTGAAGCTCTCCTTCACCGTCATCGGCACGCCGTGCAGCGGCCCGGCGATGTCGCCACGCGCGAGGCGGCGGTCGAGCAGGGCGGCGTCCTTGCGGGCACGCTCCACGTCCTGCACGACGATCGCATTCAGCGCCGGGTTGTAGGCCTCGACCCGCTTCAGGTAGAGCTCCAGCAGTTCCGCGCTGCTGATCTTCTTCTGGCGGATCATGGCGGCAAGCTTCGTCGCCGACGCGAAAGCGATGTCGTTCATGCGGAGATCTCCCTCAGGCGGTCGGGCACCATCGACCGGACGGGCCGGTTCGGCAAGACCGGTTGCCGCATGAGGACCTTGCGCGGGGCGGGAGACTGGCGGCAGGCGCTGCGGCGGGCGGCCTACTGGTTCAGCATCACCTCACCGAGGCGGCGCACGTCGTAGCCGCCGAGCCGCGCGGCGCGCTCGGCGAAGGCGGGGGTTCGCGCGAAGCGGAGCAGCGCCTGCACGTCAGCGCGGAAGTGGTCGCGCCGGTGCATCACGAGATCGAAATGTTCCTCGATCACCGGGAGGAACATGACGCGCGGGTCGGACGCGGCAGCGCGGATGCCGAACCCCGCGTCCGCGCGACCCTCGGCGACCGCTTGTGCGATCGCAGCATGGTCGGGCGCATCGCGCACGCCGATCGTCAGCGCATCGAGCCGACGCCCCGCCTCGCTCAGCAGATGCGTCAGCAGGGCGTGGCTGCCCGAGCGCGGATGGCGCAGCGCGACGCGCAGCCCCGGCCGGGCGAGATCGGTGACGGTCGCGAGCCCGGCCGGATTGCCCGAAGGCACAATCAGCCCCTGGGTGCGCGCGGCCCAGCCGATCGCGACCAGCGCGGCATGGGGCAGTCGCGCCTCGATCAGCGGCACGTTCCAGCCGCCACCATCCGGGTCCGGCACATGCAGCGCGGCCAGCACCGCGCGCCCCTCGGCCAGCGCGTCGAGCCCCGCGAGCGAGCCCTCGGCGAGCAGCGCGAGGCCGCAGCAGCTCTCGCGCAATGCCCAGGCGAGGAGCGGATCGTCGGAGCCGGCGAGGATCGGCGGCGGATCGGACGGCGGCGCGCCCTCCACGCGGACGGCCACCCAGGCGGCGAGGGTGGCGCGCGGGAACAGCCAACGCCCGCCGATCCGCGCGCAGGGCACCTCGCGCCGGCGCACCAGGTCGTACAGCGCGCGCTCGGAGAGGCGCAGCGCGGCCGCGGCCTCGCGCAGGGTGAGCAGATCGAGCACGCGGCGACTATGCAGAAACCGGCAGATGACGGCAACTCTTGCGAAACTGGGCGATTGCCGGTGCCAGCTCGGGTCGTCATGTGATCAGGCGCATGGACGGGTCCCCAGGCGCCACGCGCCTCGCCCTCTCGCTGCTGCTCTCCGCCGATGCCGAACTGCTCGGCATCGTCGGGCTCAGCCTGCGCGTCAGCCTGAGCGCGGCGGCGATCGGCTTCGCGCTGGGCGTGCCGATCGGCGCGGCGCTGGCGATCGGGCGCTTCCCCGGGCGCGGTGCAGCGCTGGTGACGGTGAATGCGCTGCTCGGCCTGCCGCCGGTCGTAGCGGGGCTCGCGGTCTATCTGCTGCTGTCGCGCTCCGGCCCGCTCGGCGAGCTCGGCCTGCTGTTCACGCCCACCGCGATGGTGATCGCGCAGTCGGTGCTCACCACGCCGATCGCGGCGGCACTCGCCCACCGCGCGCTCGCCCCGGTGCTGGCCGAGATCGGCGAGGCGCTGGCGGTGGACGGCGCGGGACCGGCGCGCATGATCTGGGTCGCGATGGGGGCGGCGGTCGCCCCGCTCGTTACCGCGTTCCTCGCCGCGTTCGGCCGCGCGATCGCCGAGGTCGGCGCGATCCTGACGGTCGGCGGCAACATCCGCGGCCATACCCGCACCATGACCACCGCGATCGCGCTCGAGACGCAGAAGGGCGACCTGCCGCTGGCACTCGCGCTGGGTCTGATCCTGCTGCTGCTGGTGCTCGCGGTGAACGCTGCGGCGCTGACGCTCGCACCACGATCCTGACAGGAAGGACCGCAGGATGATCCGTCGTGCATGGCTTGCCGGCGTTACGACGTTGCTGGTCGCGCTGCCGGCCGCCGCGCAGGAGCGCTTCATCACCGTAGCCAGCACGACCTCGACCGAACAGTCGGGGCTGTTCGGCCATATCCTGCCGCTGTTCACGGCGAAGACCGGGATCGCGGTGCGCGTGGTGGCACTCGGCACCGGCCAGGCGCTGGATGTCGGGCGGCGCGGCGATGCGGATGTGGTGTTCGTGCATGACGCCGCCGCCGAGGAGAAGTTCGTCGCCGAGGGCTACGGCGTTCAGCGGCTGGAGGTGATGTACAACGACTTCGTGATCGTCGGGCCGTCGTCCGACCCCGCCGGGGCCATGGGCAACGACGTGATCGCGGCGCTGAAGCGCATCGCCGCCGCCGGCGCGCCGTTCGCCAGCCGCGGCGACCGCTCCGGCACGCATGCCGCGGAACTGCGTTACTGGCGCGCGGCCGGCGTGACGCCCGGCGGCGGCTGGTACCGCGAGACCGGCAGCGGCATGGGGCCGACACTGAACACGGCGTCCGGCATGAACGCCTATGCGCTGACCGATCGCGGCACCTGGCTCTCGTTCCGTAACCGTGGCGATCTGACGATCCTGGTCGAGGGCGACCGGCGCCTGTTCAACCAGTACGGCGTGATGCTCGTGAATCCCGAGCGCCACAGCCATGTGAAGCGCGCCGACGGCCAGGCGTTCATCGACTGGCTGGTGTCGCGCGAGGGGCAGGCGGCGATCGCCGCCTACAAGATCGACGGCGAGCAGCTGTTCTTCCCCAACGCCGGACCGTAGCGCGCTACGCCTTCGCCGCCGAGGGGTCGATCCAGCCGATATTGCCGTCATCGCGCCGGTACACCACCGAGAGCGAGCCGGTCTTGCGGTCGCGGAACATCAGCACCGGCGCATCGGCGAGATCGAGCCGCATCACCGCCTCGCCCACCGTCAGAGTCTCGATCTCGGTCGGCAGTTCCGCCACCACCGCGGCGTGGTCGCCGTTGAGTTCGATCGTCTCGCCCTCGCCCTCCCCCTCGGCCGCCGGCCCGGGGCTGAGCACGTACTGACGCACCTTCTCCGGCCGCTCGCGGTGCGCGAGGTCGCGCGCGTGGTCGTTCACCTTGCGCCGGTAGCGGCGCAGCCGTTTGCCGAGATGCTCGGCCGCGGCGTCGAAGGCAGCATGCGCGTCCTGCGCCTCGCCCTCGCCGCGCAGCACGATGTTGCGCGCGGCGTGCATCGTGATGTCGCACATGAAGAAGGCGCGCGCCTTGGAGAACACCACCTGCGTCTCCAGCGCGTAGTCGAAGTACTTGCCGGCGATGGTCCCAAGCTGCTCGGCGACGTAGGTCTTCAGCGCCTCCCCGACATCGACCTGCTTGCCCGAGACCGTGATCTGCATCGCTCGACCCTCGCGTCAGGGCGGGCTCTGCGGGGCGGCCCGCCGGTTGCGGCCTTGCGGCGTCCGCCGCGTCAGGCCGGGATGGCCTTCTCCCGCCGCCGCTGCACGGACGATGGGATGCCAAGGCCCTCGCGGTATTTGGCCACCGTGCGGCGGGCGATGTCCACACCTTCGCGCTTGAGCATGGTGACGATCTGGTCGTCCGACAGCACCGACTCGGAGTCCTCGGCGGCGATCAGCGCGCGGATGCGATGGCGCACGGTCTCGGAGGAATGGGCATCGCCGCCATCGGTGCCGGCGATCGCCGTGGTGAAGAAGAACTTCAGCTCCAGCGTGCCACGCGGGGTGGCGATGTACTTGTTCGCGGTCACGCGGCTGACGGTACTCTCGTGCAACTCCACGGCAGTCGCGATGTCGCGCAGGATCAGCGGGCGCAGATGCGTGATGCCGTGGCGGAAGAACCCATCCTGCTGGCGCACGATCTCGGCCGCGACCTTCAGGATCGTGCTCGCGCGCTGGGCCAGGCTCTTGACCAGCCAGGTCGCGTTCGCCCAGTGCTCGGCGATGAAGGTCTTTTCGTCGCGCGACCTCGCCCCGGACGAGACCCGCGCGTAGTAGGCGCCGTTCGCCAGCACGCGCGGCAGCGTCTCGGGGTTCAGCTCGACGATCCAGCCGCCATCCTCGGACCGGCGCATCAGCACGTCGGGCACCACGGTGGTCGCGGGCTCGGCCTCGAACGCCGCCCCCGGCTTGGGATCGAGCCGCTTCAACTCGGCCACCATGTCCGCGAGGTCCTCCGCATCGACCTCGCACACCGCCATCAGCCGGCGCATCTCCCGCTTGGCCAGCAGGTCCAGGTTGTCGAGCAGCGCGGCCATCGCCGGGTCGTAGCGGTTCAGCTCGCGGAGCTGGATCTCCAGGCACTCGCGCAAGCTGCGCGCGAGCACCCCCGGCGGGTCGAAGCGCTGCATGCGCGCGAGCACCGCCTCGATCCGATCGCGCCCGCAGCCCAGGCTCGCGGCCAGCGCGTCGAGGTCGAGCGCGAGCCGCCCGGCCGGATCAAGCCCCGCGATCAGACAGGCGCCGATCAGCCGCTCGGTCGGGTCGGCGATCGACAGGCGGATCTGCTCGGCGAGGTGCTCGCGCAAGGACCGGCGCTCGACCGCCAGATCCTCGATGTCGCGGCCGTTCTCCTCGAAGTCGGAGCGGCCGCCGCGCCCGCCGGCGCCCGGGCCCGCGGCATAGCCGCCATCGGCGGAGCCACCGGCGTCATAGACATTGCCGAAATCGGCATCGAGCGGCGCTTCACCCTCGGCTGCCACCGCCTCGCGCGCATCCGCGAGCGGGGGCGTGTCCTCCGGTGCGGGCGCTGCCGGCGCGTCGCTGCCGGCGCGGTCATCGCGCTCCAGCATCGGGTTGCGCTCGAGCTCCTGCTCGACCCAGGCCTGAACCTCGAGATTGGAGAACTGAAGCAGCTGGATCGCCTGCCGCAGCTGCGGCGTCATCACCAGCGCCTGGCCGAGGCGGAGATCGAGCCGCGGACCGATCGCCATGCCGGACACGCCCCGCGCTAGAGCGAGAACCGCTCGCCGAGATAGACCCGGCGAACCCCGTCATGCGCGACGATGTCCTGCGGCTTGCCCTCCATCATCACCTGGCCGTCGTGCAGGATGTAGGCACGGTCGATGATCTCGAGGGTCTCGCGCACGTTGTGGTCGGTGATCAGCACGCCGATCTCGCGGTCCTTCAGATGCGCCACCAGATCCCGGATCTCGCCCACCGCGATCGGGTCGATGCCGGCGAGAGGCTCATCCAAAAGAATGAAATTCGGGTGACTGGCGAGCGCGCGCGCGATCTCGACGCGGCGCCGCTCGCCGCCCGAGAGCGCGAGCGAGGGGGTGCGGCGGAGGTGGCTGATCGAGAACTCGGCCAGCAGCTCGTCCAGCATCGCCTCGCGCCGGTCGCGGTCGGGCTCGGCCACCTCCAGCGCCGCGCGGATGTTCTCCTCGACCGAGAGGCCGCGGAAGATCGACGCCTCCTGCGGCAGGTAGCCGAGGCCGAGGCGGGCACGGCGGTACATCGGCAGCGTGGTGATGTCCGCCCCGTCCAGGCTGATCCGGCCGTAATCCGGGCGGACCAGCCCGACGATCAGGTAGAAGCACGTCGTCTTGCCGGCGCCGTTGGGCCCGAGCAGCCCGACCGCCTCGCCCCGCTGCACCGAGAGCGAGACGTTGCGCACCACCGGGCGCTTCTTGAAGCGCTTGCCCAGGTTGGTCGCGACCAGACCGCCGCTGCCGGCGACGACCTGCAGCGCGGGACCGTCGGCGCGGCCGGGCGCGGCGTCGGGCGGGGTCATCGGCGCGGCACCGGGGCCGGTGGCGGCGGCAGGGCGGCGGGTGCCGGCGGACGGCGCTCCTCGGGCACGATCATCCCGGCCACGCGTCCGCCCGGGCTGGGCATCAGCCGCGACACCCCGGTCTTCATGTTCACTTCGCCGTAGTGGCCGTTGAGCTGGTTCTGCCCGCGCGTGATCCGCACGTTGCCCGTGACCCGCGCCAGCCCGTCGCCCGGGGTGTAGACGCCGCGCTCGCCGCGGACGATCTCGTTGGCGGTGGTGATGCGGACATCGCCGAACGCCTCGGCGCGGTCGAGTCGGTTCGCCCCGCGCGGGCCCTGCGCACCCGGCGTGGCCTGAGGCGGCGGATCGGCCTCTGCGCTGGCCTCGACGAAGTACGCGACCACCGTATCCGCTTCGAGCCTGCGGTCCTCGGAGGTCACCACCGCCTCGCCGCGCGCGACCGCCATGCGGGTCTCGGCCCAGTACTCCAGCGCATCGCGCGCCGTGACCCGGTCCGCGCCATTGGTCAGCGACAGCGCGCGGCCGGTCAGCACCAGCACCCGGCGGTCGAGGTCGTAGACCGCGCGATCCGCCTCCGCGCGGTCGTTGCCGCCAACGATGCGCACCCGCCCTTCCGCCTCCAGCCGCCAGATCTCGCCCGACCCGGTCGGGCTGGCGCCGGCGGGCGGGGCACCCTCGCGATTGCGGTAGCGGGCGATCAGCCGGTCTGCGAACACGGTGGTGCCGCCGCGGCTTGCCCGGGCGTTGCCGCGCGCGATCACGGTCTGATCGTCACGGCGCCACTCGATCGCGTCATCGGCCAGGATCTCGACCGGCCCCTCGCCGGTGAGCGCGAGTTCCTGGGCCGCCGCGGGAACCCCGAGCGTGAGCGCCGCGGCAAGCGCGAGCGCGGCCCTCATCGGCTGCCCTCCGCCGGCACCAGCACCATCCGTGCCGGGCCGGTGAAGATCACCACCGCGCCCTGGTCCTCGAGCCGGAACCCGGTGCCGTCGAGCGTGCCCGGCGGGCCCTGCGCGGCGACCGGGTCGTCGCCCTCGGCCCGTCCCGCCGCCAGGTCGATGCGCGCGCGGGCGGTGCGGATCTCGTAGCCGGCGTCGTGGAACAGCGCGACCTCGCCCGCGAGATCGAGCAGGCGCTGCTCGCGCTGGTACCAACCGGTGGCGGCCCGCAGCATGATCCAGGCACCGTCCTCGAGGGTGATGTCGCCGACCGGCCGGGCGAGCGCGACGGTCTCGGACCCCGAGGGCTGCTCGGCCGTGTCGGCGGCCAGCTCGTAGGGCCGGCCCCGCTCGTCCCGGCCCACATAGCGGGGCGCCACCAGCCGGGCGCTGTCGGCGATGCCGCTGTCCGGCTTGCGATAGGCGAGCCGCACCCGCTCCTCCATCCCCGAGAACTCGGGCCACAGCACGATCATGGCGAGGGCGGCGAGTGCCGCGGCCGGCAGGGCGCGCTTCAGCACCCTCACCACCACGCGGCGGCGGGCCAGCGCCGCCGGGTCGAGCGGCGTGCGGTTGCCGCCGAGACCGAGCGTGCGCGCGCGTCCGCGCGGGGCGGGGCGCGGGGCCGTCCGGGCTGGTCCCGGGTCCGAGGTTGCGGCCACGCTCACGCCGCGCCCGCCCGCAGCAGGTCATGCACGTGCAGGATGCCGATCGGGCGGCCGTCCTCGACCACGAACAGCGCGGTGATGCGCCGCTCGTTCATCTCGCGCAGCGCCTCGGCGGCCAGCGCCTCGGGACCGATGGTGCGCGGGCTGCGCGTCATCACCTCGGCCGCGCGCCGTTCGAGCAGCCGGGGCTCCATGTGCAGGCGCAGGTCGCCGTCGGTGATGATGCCGGCGAGCCGTCCTGCCGCGTCCGTCAGCCCGAGGCAGCCGAAGCGCCGCGCGGTCATGGTCACCAGCGCCTCGTCCATCCGCGTGGTTTCGGGCGCGAGCGGCACCTCCGCCCCGGTGTGCATCAGCTCGCGCACCCGGGCGAGCCGCTGGCCGAGCGTCCCGCCCGGGTGGAACAGGCGGAAATCGCTCGCCGAGAACCCCTTGCGCGCGAGCAGCGCGACCGCGATCGCGTCCCCCAGCGCCAGCATCAGCGTGGTCGAGGTGGTCGGCGCGAGCCCCATCGGACAGGCCTCGGGCGCGTCGGGCAGCACCAGCGCGACATCGGCGTGGCGGGCGAGCGTGCTGCCGCCCCGCGACGTCACCGCGACCAGCGGGATCGCGAAGCGCCGCGCATAGGCCAGGATGTCGGAGAGTTCCGGGGTCTCGCCGGAGTTGGAAAGCGCGAGGATCGCGTCCGCCGCGGTGATCATGCCGAGATCGCCGTGGCTCGCCTCGGCCGGGTGGACGAACAGCGCCGGCGCGCCGGTGGAGGCGAGCGTGGCCGCGATCTTGCGCCCGACATGGCCGGACTTGCCCATCCCGGTGACCACGATCCGGCCCGTCACCGCGGCGAGCAGGTCGAGCGCGCGGCCGAACGCCCCGTCCAGCCCGGCCGCGAGCGCCGCCAGCCCCGCGGCCTCGGTTTCGAGCACCCGGCGGGCTTCGGCGATGTCGGCGTCGTGGGCGGGCGCCTGGTCGGCCCGGACGGTCAGCACGGCGGAGCGGTTCATCATGGTCCCCGGCCATGGTGTAGGCCCTCGGGGCGCGCCGGGTCAACGAACCGACGCGCGTGGCACGCAAGACCTGTGCCAAGCCACGCGATCGTGTCTGCCGTGCTGTGCCACTTTACGACTTTACGACTTTATCACTTTACGCGGCCCGCGCGGCGCCTGGGGCAGCGGGGCAGCGGCGGGGCGAGGCGCAGCCTACCGCGCGCCTGCGCCAGAACGGGACGTGGCCCGCCCCGCTCACCGGTCCGTCAAGGCGTGCAGCCGTTCCATCCCGTCCAGGATCGCCGCCGCGACCGCCGCCGCGACCGCCGCGCCCGGGCCCGGGTCAGGGTGAGGGCGGTCCCGACGCCCCTTGCCCCGACGCCCCTTGCCCCGACGCGGCGCGCCCCGCGATGCTCCGACTGCTCCCTCTCCCGCGTGCGGGAGAGGGCCGGGGTGAGGGTCATCGATGGCGAATGCGCTCTATTACGGCGACAACCTCGGCGTGCTGCGCGAGCACATCCGCGACGAGAGCATCGACCTGATCTATCTCGATCCGCCGTTCAACTCGAACGCCACCTACAACGTATTGTTCCGCGCCCCGGGCGGGAAGGGCAGCGAGGCGCAGATCGAGGCGTTCGAGGACACCTGGCACTGGGGCGACGCGGCGTCGCTGGCCTTCGACGAGGTGATCCGCGGCACGCATACCGACGCGGCGACGATGCTGCGGGCGATGCGGTCATTCCTCGGCGAGAACGACATGATGGCGTATCTGGCCATGATGGCGGTGCGCCTGATCGAGCTGCACCGCGTGCTGAAGCCCACCGGCAGCCTGTATCTGCACTGCGACCCGACCGCGAGCCACTACCTCAAGGTGCTGCTGGATGCGGTGTTCGGGGTGTATCACTTTCAAAATGAGATCGTCTGGAAACGGACAAGCGCGCACAGTAGCGCGAAGCGATGGGGGCCGGTACATGATAATCTTCTCTTTTTTACAAAGAGCGAGCACTTTAAGTGGAAGCAACAGTACGGTGATTACGATCAGAAATATATAAACGCCTTCTATACACATAAGGACAGTAAAGGGCGCCTGTGGAGGCGCTCAGATTTGACGGGCGCCGGAGTCCGGCATGGCGAGACCGGACAGGTATGGCGAGGCATAGACGTTACGGCAAAGGGACGTCACTGGGCTTACCCGCCGTCTGTGCTTGACGAGATGGACAAGGAAGGCCGCATTCATTGGCCCGAAAAGGACGGCGGAATGCCGATGCTCAGGCGATATCTCGACGAGCAGAAGGGGCAGCCGATCCAAGATGTCGTCACCGACATTCCGCCCATGCACAATCTCGCTGAAGAACGCCTCGGCTACCCCACCCAGAAACCCCTCGCCCTGCTCGAACGCATCATCGCCGCGTCCTCCAACCCCGGCGACACCGTGCTCGACCCGTTCTGCGGCTGCGGCACCGCCGTCCACGCCGCCCACAAGCTCGGCCGCCACTGGATCGGCATCGACGTCACCCACCTCGCCATCTCGCTGATCGAACGCCGCCTGAAGGACGCCTTCCCCGACATCGCCTTCGAGGTGCACGGCACGCCCAAGGACATCGACGGCGCGCGCGACCTCGCCGCCCGCGACAAGCACCAGTTCCAGTGGTGGGCCGTCTCCCTCGTCGATGCCGTTCCCCAGGGCGGCAAGAAGAAGGGCGCCGATCGCGGCATCGACGGCGTCCGCTTCATCCAGGTCGGACCCAAGGCGGGCGAGGTCGAACGCGTGATCGTCAGCGTGAAGGGCGGCGAGCATGTCGGCGTGAAGGACATCCGCGACCTGCGCGGCACGGTGGAGCGCGAGACCGCCGTCGCCGGGCTGTTCCTGACGCTCGCCGATCCCACCCGCGACATGAAGCGCGAGGCGGCGTCCGCCGGCAGGGTGGACATCCCCTTCGCGCACGGCCCCGTCCCGAAGATCCAGATCTTCACCATCGCCGAACTGCTCGCCGGCATGCGGCCCGACCTGCCCGGCCTCGGCCGGCACGAAGGCTTCAAGCGTGCCCCGCGCGAGAAGCGCAGCGGCGAGCAGGGAAGCCTGGAGGTGTGACGCCCGGGGTGTCCGATTTCCCCGGTGACGACGCCGAGGATGTCAAGGCCGTCCAGGCCGAGCACTTCCGCGCCGCCGTGCGGGCGATGGTGAACGCTGCATGCGATGCGTACACGAACGCGCTGGCGCTCGTCGGCCTCCGAACGGAACTCGGCGACCGGATCGAGGCCGGGTTGCGCTATCAAGCGCATCTGTTCTGGGGTCCCGTCCGCTGGATTGCGACCGCATTCCGACGCGACGTCTGGCAAGGCGCCCAAGGCGATCTGTTCATCGACACGGCCATCAGGCCGCCTCGTCCGCGTCAGCAGATCATCGAGGGCGCATGGTGGGACTTCTTCCATGACACGATGCAACGGATCATCAAGCACGACGTTACGCTAACGCGACTGGTCATCCGAGTTGCGGCTGAGCAGAACGAAACCGAGGCAGCGAAGCTCGCAAATCTGCTCGCTGATGACGTCGCGTTTCGGTTTCGGTCCGGCGGATGAGGCCGTTCGCACGTCGGGACGCGGGGCCGGCTTGCGGGTTGGCGCAGAGCGCGCCCTGCTGGAGCTCCGTGCCGACATCGAACGACTTGACGCGCTGACGGATCGCCGACCCTCACCCTGTCCCTCTCCCGCAAGCGGGCGAGGGAACCCTCCGCAATCGAGAGCAAGGCGCAGTCAGCGTCCTTCTTGCTGGCCTTCGGCCATCCAAGGCAGAAACCCCTTGGGGGACGCGACTGTCCTGATGGTCAAGCGGTATGCCACGGGCGTCGATCCCTGAGGACGGCGTTGAGGATGGCGAGGAGTTTGCGGGCCACCGCGATGAGGGCGAGCATCCTGGGCTTTCCGGCGTCGAGGAGGGAGTCGCCGGCGGAGGTCTCGGCGATGCTGCGGCTGAAGCCGCTGGGGTGGCCGGTCGCCACGTGTGCCGTGTGGCCATGCACGGGCTTGCGCCGCCGACGTATCGCCCAGCGGTTCGACGCGTGCGTCGCATCCACCAGCGTGCCCGTCCGCACCGTCACGCCCTTCGCCTCCAACTGCCGCGTCACGGCATCGAACAGCACGCGATCCAGCCCGCGGCGCACCAGCTCGCGCCGGACGCGCACGAACGCGCCGCGCTGGGGCGCGCAGAAGGCGCACGAGAGGGCATCGGCACGGTCGGAAACGCCGGCCGCCTCAAGATCATGCGGCCCTGGTACTGCGCCAGCGAGGCTCGATCGGGCTCGCCACCTGCATGACAGGCGACGAGAGAGCGCCGCCGACGGCGACGACGGCCAGGACCGACCCGACGTGCCAGAACAGGACCATGACCGCGGCATCCAGGTAGTGCACGAGCGACAGTCCGACGGATGCCAACATCGCAACCGACGTGATCGCGGCAACGCCCGTCGCGAGCGGACGCGTCCGCCCTGCATGCCGGAGCATGAACAGCATGGCTGCACCCGTCGGCACGGAGAACGCCAGGATGAAACCCAGGCAGCTCCACGACGTGCCAAGTGCCAAGCCGTCAGGCCCGAAGCGCAGGAAGTCACTCACGCATCCCCACCCGAGGCTCGCGACCCACATCGCGAATCCCGGCAGAGGCAAGAGCGCCCATCGCTCCGAGCGATCGGGCAGCGACAGGTGAAAGGCCGCAATCGCCGCCAGCACTGCGGTCGCCACCGCTGCCGCCAGTTGCGCAACCTCCCACGCGTGCGACAGCCGCTCGGCAAGGTCAACGCGCAGCCCGATCATTGCGACGACCAGGGCGATCATGGCGCTCGCGCTCGCGAGCCACAGTGCCGCCCGCAGCATCGGCGGGCGAAGCCGGCGGACCGGCCGCATGTCGCGAACCATTGAGGACACAAGCTCGTCTGTTCGCATCGGCCTCGCCCCTTCAGTCCCCAACAATGCGCTTCCTGAGCGCGATGATCGCCCTGTGCGTTGCCACCTTCAGTGCCGAGGCCGACTGCCCCGTACGGGCTGAGGCCTCGGCCACGCTCAGCTCCCGCAGCTTCAAGAGCTCGATGGCCTCGCGCTGCTTCGGTGAGAGCTCCGACACAGCCGCCCGCACATCCCGGGCCTGAAGCCGGCCTTCTCCTTCATTCGTCGCTGCACCCACCAAGGTTTCGTGATGCAGGTCGGTCAGTTCCTCCTCGCGGCTTCCCCGGCGCGCGACCTGACGCACACGGTCGAGCGCGCGTCGGTCGGCGATCGCGGACAGCCACGGACGCAGTGGCCGGCTCGGATCGAAGGTGTGGCGGATCTGGTGGATGGTGAGCAGCGTGTCCTGGACGGCGTCCTCGACATCGCTGTCGTTCCGGAGCCGCCTCCGGGCGACCGTCCGCAGCAATGGAAGGATCTCCCGCAACAAACGGTCATAGGCGCGCCTGTCGCCCCCCTGGGCCGCCGCCATCAGGGAGCTCCATGCGTCGTCGCGCTGCTCCGGTGTCACTGCCATCGTCCGGCCCGCCGATTTCCGCGACTTTATGGGGCCGGCGCGTCGTCGGTCGAGAGGCCAGTCGATCGCTGGCCGGGTCGGCGGTGTCCTGCCCGGATACCGGGAGCTCACGGAACGGTGAAGGAGTGATCCGAAACACCCGTCACCTGCGTCGTGACCCCTTGGTGTGCGATCGGAGCTCGATCCGACCACAGTCAAGGAGACACGATCATGGTGACTCGACGGACCATGGGGCTGATGGCGCCCGCGGTCGCGCTGGCAGCGACCGGCGTTGCGCTGACGCGGCCGGCCCAGGCGGCGCGGCCAACAAACCTGCTCGAAGTGCTCAAGATATCGGGGGACCTGCGCAAGTTCGCCGAGCTGGTGAAGTTGGCCGGCCTCGAGCAGGAGCTGACCAAGCCGGGGCGCTTCGGCCTGTTCGCGCCGCACGATCCCTACTTCAACAGCCTGAATGCGCCGACGATGCAGGCCCTCACGTCCGACCGCGAGCGCTTGCAGAAGGTGATCAAGGACCACATCACGACGGACGCGATCACCGTGCTGCCGGGCGGCGGAGGTGGCAGCGAGGTCGCGGCGCAGACCACCATGCTGACGACGCTCACCGGCCGGACGGTGGTGGTGTGGAACGGTGGCGGCGGCCTGCCGCGCATCGAAGGGCGCGTGATCTGGGTCGCCAATCTCTCCGTCAGCAACGGTGTGGCACACTGCATCGACGGCCTGATCGGCGGCTGGGTCGCCTAGCTGCCGCTGCCCAGGCGGGCAGACTGTTCCTGGACCCCGGCTCAGGCCGGGGTCCTTTTCGTATCCGAACCAGGCTGGTGGCACGTCTGGTGGGGCGGACACGGCCAGAGCCTCCGCCGCGTGCACGCCGGCTTGCGGCGCGCCGACGCCACCTGTCCCGCCGCGGGCACGCTCATGCCCGCGCATGGCGGCCTCGGACGGGGTGTCCACGGTCCTGGGCTCCACCACTGCCGAACCACCCGCTCACCCGGCAGCGACGGCCGACGCCCGGTCAGCGGCGACCCCACTCGTCTGCCGGGGGATGAACGGCGCACCCATCCCCATCCGTCGCAGCAGGTCGCGCTGCACATGGCTACCGCCGAGCTGGCGCAACCGGTCGTGCACCGGGAACAGGATGTCCCGGACCTGCTCGGTCGGGCCACCGAGGCCGGCGGCCGCGACCGCGCCTGCTGCGGTGACTCCGACCCGGGCGTGCACGAGCGCCTGGGAGTCGGTCTTGCGCAGGATCCGCTGGCGGATCGACGCCAGCATGTCCTGCACGGCGTCCGTCCTTCCCGCCGCTGCCAGACACAGCACGTAATGCAGATCAGCAAAGGCCCAGGCGTGATCGCCGATCCGGCTCTGCGCGAGATCGGCCAGTTCCTCCCAGCGGCTGGTGCCGACCGGCACGCCCCGTTCCTGCAGCCGCCAGAGAAGCGAGGCCGCATTCATGACATCGCGCACCTCCTGGGACGGGAGGTCCCACACCCGCGAGTCGTACAGCGCAAGCGCCTCGTCGGTCTCATGCAGGCGCAGATGGAACAGCGCCCGGTGCCAGAACAGATGGCGGCGGAAGCAGCCCACACTCGCCAGTCGGGGCTCGACGGCGCCAAGCCAGGCGAGGCCCTCCTCGGCATCGCCCCGCTCCTCCATGACATGGGCAACGGCGTGCGCACCCCAGGCATCCGCCGGTTCGATCTCGACCGCACCGCGGCCGACATGCTCGGCGGCGGCGAGGTCGCCGGTCTCTTCGAGTGCGAAGGCATAGCAGCCGAGGACGAAGCCGCGCCCCGGCACGCCCGGTCCCCAGGCGGGCAGCGCGGCGTCCAGGGTCACGCGCATGCCGGGCGCATCGCCCAGCATGAAGCGGATCGCGTGCGAGAGGCGCAGCACCAGCAGATCGAGCGGCTGGCTCGGCAGCAAGGCATCCAGGATCGCGGCCGCCTCCCACATGTCGCCGTGTTCCTGCCAGGCGGCCAGCGCGTCGATCAGCATCCGCTCGCGGCGGGTGCCGCCGCGCTCGGCGATCCCCCGGCGCGCCGCGGCCAGATCGCCCGCCGCCGCTTCGGCGAGCGGCCGCCGCGCCGCGAGCAGCTTCGTGAAGCCGAGGAAACAGTGCCCGGCCACCAGCGACGGATCGGCCAGCAACGTGCGCGACAGCAGCGATCCGACATCGGCCCGCTGGGCCAGGAACGCGATCACGGCCGCGTCGAGGTGGCGGGCTGCCGCCCTGCTCTCGGTGGTGATCGCGATTCCACGGGGATCCCGCTGCATGAACGCCTCCGCTCGAACCTGCCCTGCCGCGCGTGGTCCTGGTCTCGCGGCGGTCGTCCTAGTGTCTGGCGTGTCACGCGTGGCGTTACGCGGGCGCAGAGGTCGTGGCGCGGTGAGACGGTAACGCCCCCGGCCCGGATCGGCGAAGGCACAGGCAGAGCCGGTCTGGCGTGGGCCGGAGTGCGTGACGGGATCGGGCAGGGAGGACAGTGTGACGGCGAGCTCAGAGGATCCCTCGTGCGGGGGCGGCTTTCACCCGATCCGGGACTACGCGCTGATCGGGGACTGCCATGGCGCGGCGCTGGTGATGCGCGACGGGACGATCGACTGGTGCTGTCTCGGCCGGTTCGACGCCGACCCCGTGCTCTGCCGCCTGCTGGACGAACGCCGCGGTGGGCATCTGGCTGTCCGCCCGACCAGCCCCTACCAGGTGACGCGCAGTTATGCCGGCGATACCGCCATCCTGCGGACCGTCTTCACCACGGCAGGGGGCAGCGTGGCCGTGACGGACTTCATGCCGGTCGGACGCCAACCGGGCGCCTCGGCGCACGATTACGTGACGCTGAACGCACCCTTGGCCCTGGTGCGGCGGATCGAGGGGCTGACGGGCAGCGTCGAGATGGCGCTCTCGTATCGACCGAGCCTCTCCTTTGGTACGACCGCGCCTCAGCTCCGCAGGACGGCGCGCGCCGTCACGACGGATGCAGGGCTGACCCTGCATCTCGACTGGGACGAGCTGGACATCGCGGGTGACCTGGCAAAGGGGCGGATCGTCCTCGCCGCAGGCGAACGCCGCGACATGGTCCTCGCCGACGACCGAACCGCGGCGGCGGTGCCGCTTGCCGCGGTCGACGCGTGGCTTGCTGCGACGCAGGCGTTCTGGACCGAGTGGTCCGCTTACTGCCGCTACAGGGGCCCGGATCGCGACTGCGTGATGCGCAGCGCGATCACGCTGAAGCTGCTGACCTGGGCGCCGAGCGGCGCCATCGTCGCCGCGCCGACCACCTCGCTGCCCGAGTGGATCGGCGGGGAGCGCAACTGGGACTACCGCTACTGCTGGCTGCGCGACGCCGCGTTCTCGCTCTATGCGCTGGCCGCGCTCGGCTATGGCGGCGAGGCGCGACGCTTCAGCGAATTCCTGCCGCAAGCCTGCGCGCGCACGTTCCCCGATCTCCGGATCATGTACCGGATCGACGGCGATCCGGAACTCGAGGAGCGCGTGCTTGACCATCTCGACGGCTACTGCGGCAGCCGTCCTGTCCGGACCGGCAACGGCGCCCACCGCCAGCGGCAGATCGACGTGTACGGCGAGGTGCTCGACTGGGCGTCCGTCCATCATGCGCTCGGCGGCAGGATGACGGCCGAGATGCGCGGCATGCTGGCGGCGACCGCCGACTTCGCCGCCGCACACTGGCGCGAGCCGGACCAGGGCATCTGGGAGATGCGCGGCCCGCCGCGCCACTTCGTGCACGGCAAGGCGATGAGCTGGGTCGCGCTCGACCGCGCGGTCGCCCTGCTCGGCGACAACGGGCGCTGGGCGCGCGAGCGCGCGGCCATCGTCGATGACGTCTTGCGGCGGGGGATCGATCCGCGGCGCGGCTGTCTGACCCAGGCCTACGGCGAGACCGGCATGGATGCCGCCCTGTTGCTGCTGCCGTTCCTCGGCTTTCCGGCGCCGGAACCGATCCTCGCGGCGACCATCGACGCCGTGCAGCAGGACCTCGCGCAGGGCGATCTGGTGCACCGCTATCGCAGCGACGACGGCGTTGCCGGCGAGGAGGGTGCGTTCCTGATCTGCAGCTTCTGGCTGGTGGACGCGCTGCTCTGGCTCGGCCGGACCCGGGAGGCCGAATCGATGTTCGCGCGCCTGGCCGCGTGCGGCAACGATGTCGGCCTGTTCTCGGAGGCGATCCACCCCGACGGCACCACGCTGCTCGGCAACTTCCCGCAGGCGTTCACCCATCTCGCCCTGATCGGCAGCGCGACCAATCTCGAACTTCTCCGCAAGTCCGGGCCTGCGGCGCTGCGCGGCACCTTCGCCGAGCGGGCAAGCCGTGGCGTCGGGCGGGTGTTCGGTCTGGGCGGGCTGTGGGCCGCCTTCACATCGAGCGGCAGTTTGGGCCGGCTGTGGCCGTCCGCGGCGTCGATCCTTCGATCGCGGTAGCGCCACACGGCAAGGGATCGTGCCGGCGCGGCGCCGCGCCGGCCGACGCGTAACTTCCCAGGCGGCCTCGCCGAACAGGAAATGGAACCGTCTGGGAGGACCTCTTGTGTCCCGGCAGCCCAACACGTCGCACGGTCGATCTCCGGCCAGTGCTCCATCCTCTGCCCCTGTCAGCCAGATGGGATCGTGACCGTGGATGACACCGCTTTCGTCCGGCGGCTGCGCGAGCGCGATCTGGCAGCTTTCCGGACCCTCGTCGAACGGCATCATGCCGGCCTCGTCCGCCTTGCCCGCGTGTTCTGCGCCAGTCGCGCGACCGCCGAGGAGGTGGTCCAGGAGGTGTGGATTGTCGCCTTCACGCGCTTCGAGGGCTACTCGGGCAACGGCTCGCTCAAGGCGTGGCTGGCGGGGATTGTCGTCAACAAGGCGAAGACACGCGCGGTGCGCGATCGCCGGGTTGCAAGCTTCTCGGAGCTCGCTCGTTCAGACCTGGAAAACGGCACTGACGGCCTCGATCCGAAGCGCTTCAGGGGCGACGGCAGCTGGGCCGATCCGCCGGCGCCCTGGGACGCCATGACCCCGGAACGTGACGTTGCCGGGCGCCAGTTGATCGTGCACCTCCAGGACATGATCGATGCCCTGCCGCCGATGCAGCGGGCCGCGTTGCTGCTGCGCGATGTCGAGGAGCACGATCCGGCCGAGGTCTGCCGGACGCTGGAGGTGACGGAAGGCAACCTGCGCGTGCTCCTGCACCGGGCGCGCACGCGCCTGCGCGCGCAACTCGAGGCGCTGGCGGCTCCTGCGCCGCCGCGCCGCGAGCGGCCTGGCGAGGCGGTCGGGTCTGCCGTTCCCCGCCGGTTGGCAACGCTGTAACATCCCCTCCCGCCGAACGAACACTCGGCAGCAGGGCGGCGACGAGGGCGCGTCCGAGCGTTCGGCGTTCTGCCGACCAGGAGTCCGGATGTGCTGACATGCCGCGAAGTGACCGAACGCGCGAGCGAGTACCTCGACGGCAATCTGCCGTTCGGGCGCCGTTTGGCGTTCAGGCTGCACCTGCTCATGTGCCGCCACTGCCGGCGCTATGTCGACCAGTTGGCCGGAACCATCGCGCTTGTGCGCGCGGCCGGGCAGGAGGCAGCCGATCCCGAGGCCGCCGACAGGATCGTGGCGGCACTCAAGCAGTCCCGCGCGGGAGCCCGCCCCAGCGAATGAGCCGTCCGGCGCTCGGCGCCCCGGTGGGGATGCACGTAACGTCTGCCGCGCTTCCCTGACATGACCATGGGGCGATGCCTGCGGGGCGATGCCTGCGCGTTCCGCCCCAGGGAGGCATTCGATGGCCAGGTACATCGCATCGAGCCAATCGCTCTCGGTTCGCCCGCCGTCGTCCAGAACGGTCACCGACATTCTCTTGGCCGGTGTCGCCGGTCTCGGGGTCTGGGAGGTCCTTGCGCGACTGGTCGCGCCCCTCTGGCTGGGACAGCCGCTCGAGCCGGCCGAGCTGATTGAGATGTATCTCGGCGTTGGCGGCACGCCGGCGCAGGTGCTGCATGTGCTGATCGGGCTGGCGGTGTTCCCCGCGGTCTACCTCGCCGCAGTGCTGCCACTCGCAGCACGGCTGGTTCCGCGCGCCGGCTGGATCGCATGCGGCGTGGCCTTCGGCCTCATGCTGTGGCTGTTTGCCATGGTCATGGTCGCCGCGCTGTCCGGTGGACTGCCGCAGTTCTGGGGCTTTGGCACGATCGCCTGGACGGTCCTGATGCTGATCGGCCATCTCGGGCTTGGCCTTGCCATCGCGGGTGTCGTCCACCTGCGCGGCGCGGCGCCCTGACCTGGAGGATCCGTCATGCCTGCACGACGACGCAGCCTTCTCGCCGCCGCCGCGTTCCTGACCGCAGCCCCGGTCGCGGCACGCGTACCGCAGGGCTGGCAGACCGAGTGGCCCCGCACCGATTTCTCGCGCGCCACCGTCGATCTCGCCGAGATCCGCTCGGGCGGACCGCCGCGCGACGGCATTCCCTCGATCGACAGCCCGAGCTTCCTGCCGGTGCGCGCGATCACCGACCTGGACGCGCAAGAGCCCGTGCTGTCGCTCGTGGTCAACGGCGACGCGCGCGCCTATCCGCTGCGGGTGCTGATCTGGCACGAGATCGTCAACGACGTCGTAGGCGAGGTGCCGGTGGCCGTGACCTACTGCCCGCTCTGCAACACCGCGATCGTGTTCGACCGTCGGCTGGACGGGATGCTGCTCGACTTCGGCACCACCGGCAAGCTGCGTCATTCCGATCTCGTCATGTACGACCGGCAGACCGAGAGCTGGTGGCAGCAATACGGGGGCGCGGCGATCGTCGGGCGGCTGGCCGGACGCCGCCTTGCGATCCTGCCGGCACGCCTGGAATCGCTCGAGCGGTTCCGCGACCGGGCGCCGCAAGGTCGCGTGCTGGTGCCTCCGAGTCCGGCACTCCGCCCCTACGGCACCAACCCCTATGCGGGGTACGACAGCGCGCCGCGCCCGTTCCTGTTCGGCGGCGAGGAACCGCCCGAGGGGGTGCCGCCGATGATGTACGTGGTCGCCGTGGGCAAGACCGGCTGGACGTTGCCGCTGCTGCGACGGGCCGGCGAGGTCCGCGACGGCGACCTGCTGATCCGCTGGATTCCAGGGAAGCGGTCGGCGCTCGATACGCGCGCGATCGCGCGCGGCCGCGAACTCGGCAACGTGGTGGTGCAGCGCGGCAACGAGGATGTGCACCATGTCGTGACGTTCGCGTTCGCGTTCTTTGCGTTCGAGCCTGACGGCGTGCTGCACACGGAGGACGGCCCGGTCAGGCGCCCGTGAGTGCAGCGGATGGCCGGAGCACGAAGGCCGCGCCGTCCTGCGCCGTGCATCGCGTCTGCCGCATGTCGAAGCCGCATCGCCGTGCGGGGCGCATGCCCACCATCATGGGCTCGCGGTCCGGCAGGGAAGCTCAACCGCCGTAGGTGCCGCGGATCGGGTAGGCGCGCTCCTGGATCAGCCTGAGCCCGGCCACGACACCGGACAGGTCCGGCCGCGCGAAGGGCGCGTTCGAGATGTCGATGATCTGCAGGCGTCCTTCCGGATTGATCGCAAACAGCGCGGGCTCGGGGAAGGGGCGGTCGGTCTCCTGGGGCGAGCGAGGCTCCGAGACGTAGAGTCCGAGCTGCTGCATCTGCACGATGCTCATGCCGTAACCCACGGGGAAGCGCCAGCCGCCCTCGGTGACGTCGGTCTCGGCCTTCTCAGCCGGATCGCCGGACACCGCCATGACCGAAACCCTGGCAGCGGCGAAGTCGTCCAGCATGCCGTTCAGCGCGCCGAGATAGCGCTTGCAGAGCGGGCAGTGCCGGCCGCGGTAGACCACGAGCAGACGCCAACCATCGCCGGCGGCAGGCGCGACCTCGCCGCCGCCGACGCGCGGCCAAGCGAGCTCTGGAAAGGTCGAGCCGGCGACGGGTCTGGAGGTCTTGGACATGCAGACACCCTCCTCGGTGAAATGACAGGCGCGCGTGGCGGTGGCGCCGCCGCACCGTCACGGCGGTGTCTTGCAGCGACCACTTCATATCATGGTCGCTCTGAAGACGAAGCCAATGGGTGGGTCCGACGATGACGCCGGATCCACGTGCGATCACGGCCGGGCTGTAACGCCACGCGGAGGACGGAGACTGATCCTCACATGTCCATGCGCCTGCGGTACGTCGCAGCGCAAGACCAGGGAGCATGCGATGACCTCGATCGAGCCCATCCCCGTTCGTCGGCGTACCCTTGCGGTCGCCGTCGCCGGCGCTGTCGCCTTCTTCACCACGACGCCTCGCCTCGCCCGTGCCTTCGACGAGACCTCGCCCTCGGACGTCAACATCAACGCGCAGGGGCTCGCGTTGCGGGGCTACGACCCGGTGTCGTACCAGACCAGCTCGATGCCGTTGCGCGGTTCGCCGCAGTTCAGCGCGAGCCACCAGGGCGCGACATATCATTTCGTCTCCGCGGAGACTCGCGACGTGTTCCGCGCCGATCCAGGGCGCTACGCCCCGGCCTTCGGCGGCTTCTGCGCCATGGGTGTCGTGATGGGGCGGAAGCTCGACGGAGAGCCGCTGCTGTACCGCGTCGTCGACAACAGGCTGTACCTGAATGTCCATGCCGCGGCGCAGGAGCGGTGGCTCCAGGACGTCACCGGCCATATCAGGCAGGCCGAGGCGACCTGGCCGAAACTGCGCGGCAAGACGCCGCGCGAACTCAACACCTGATGCACGGTCAACCAGTCAACACGGAGGTTCACGATGGATCGACGGACGCTCAATCGGGGCCTGATCGGCGCCTTTGCAACCGCGCTCGGTGCTGCGGCCGCAGGCGGGGCCATGGCGCAGCCGGCCGACAAGGAGAAGTGCTTCGGCGTCGCCCTCGCCGGCAAGAACGACTGCGCCGCGGGCCCGGGCACGACCTGCGCCGGCACCTCGACGGTCGACTACCAGGGCAACGCCTGGTCGTTGGTGCCGAAGGGCACCTGCACCTCGATCCAGACACCCCACGGGCCGGGCTCGCTGGTCGAGATCCAACGTCCGCCGCGCGGTCCGGGACGGCCGCGGTCCGGCTAGGCGGGGGAGGGGGGCGGGACGTCGGCCTGGAGGGTCGCCGGCGTCCCGCTGCTTCCCAGACCAGGGCGCGCTGGAGGCCCAAGCATGGCTGGATCTGATGTCGGCGTCGGCTTCAAGCCACAGCATTTCGCCGAGATCATCGCGGAGCCGCAGCCGCTGCGCTTCTTCGAGGTCCACGCCGAGAACTACATGGGCGAAGGTGGACCTCCGCATGCCCAGCTCTCGGCAGTGCGCGAACGCTACGAGCTGTCGCTGCACGGCGTCGGGCTCTCGATCGGTGGAGAAGGGCCGCTGGACCGCGTCCATCTGGCGCGCCTGCGCACGCTCTGCGACCGCTACCAGCCGCGCATGTTTTCGGAGCACCTCGCCTGGTCGAGCCATGACGGCGTCTATCTGAACGATCTGCTGCCGCTGCCGTATACCGACGAGACGCTGGCGCAGGTCGCCCGCCACATCGATCAGGTCCAGGCCGCGCTCGGCCGGAAGATGCTGCTCGAGAACCCGGCGACCTATGTCGCCTTCGACGAGAGCACGACGCCCGAGGGTGCGTTCATCGCCGAGATCTGCCGCAGGACCGGCTGCGGCCTGCTGCTGGATGTGGCGAACGTGGTCGTCTCGGCCACCAACCACGGCGCCGATCCGCGCGCGCTGCTCGCTGCCCTGCCGCTCAACCGTGTGGAGGAGATCCACCTCGCCGGCCATCGGCATGACCAGGACGACACCGGCGCCCCGCTGCTGATCGACACGCACGACTCCCCCGTCCCCGATGCCGTCTGGTCGCTCTACCGGGAGGCGCTCGCCATCACCGGACCGGTGCCGACGCTGATCGAGTGGGACAACGACGTGCCGGCCTGGAATGTGCTGCTCGCAGAGGCGCGGGCAGCAGCGCTCTGCCTGGCGGCGACGGCGCCGAGGCGGGCGGCATGACGCCGGTGCGCGCGCGATCGCGACAGGCGGGTTTCGCAACCGCCCTGCTGGCGCCTGCGGTCCCGTGTCCGCGCGGGCTTACGGCGCTCGGTGGCGAAGCGGGTCCGCGCCGCTTCTCGGTCTATCGCAACAACGTCGTCGCGGGGCTCGCGCGCGCGCTTGGTGAACGCTTCCCCGTGACGCGGCGTCTCGTCGGACAGGAGTTTTTCGCGGCCATGGCGCGGGAGTTCGCGCTGGCCCATCCGCCGCGTTCGCCGATCATGCTTGCCTATGGCGACGGGTTCCCTGATTTCGTCGAGACGTTCCCGCCCGCCGCCATGCTGCCCTATCTCGCCGATCTCGCGCGCCTCGAGGCGGCGCGCGTCCGTGCCTATCACGCCGCAGACATCCTGCCGGTGGGCCCAGAGGCCTTCGCCGCCGTCGCGCCGACGGATGTCGACCGACTTCGCGTCGGGTTGCACCCGGCCGTGCAGCTCATTCCCTCGTCGTACCCCATCATCTCGATCTGGCTCGCGCATCGCGACGATGTCGAGGTTCAGCCGATCGGGTCGTGGGCCGGTGAGTGTGCCCTGGTCAGCCGACCCGAGCGTACGGTCGAGCTGCGACGCCTCTCCGCGGCGATGGCGGCCTTCCTGCTTGCCGTGCAGGACCGGCACACCATCGAGGAGGCCGCCGTGGCCGGGCTCGGCACCGATCCGGCGTTCGATATCGCGGAGGGCATTCTCGTTCTGATGGGTCTCGGGCTCGTGGTCACGCTCGATCCTGAGCCGCGGCAGAGGAGAGGATATCGATGCGCGCCATCGCGATGAGCGGCACCATCCGGCTTGCATCCATGATCGCTCTCGTCCGCCGAGCGCATGCGCTGTTCGGGCGGATTCCAGACGCGGTGATCCTGCTCGCGGCGCGGATCTTTCCCGCTGCCGTGTTCTGGTACTCCGGCCGGACCAAGGTCGAAGGATGGAGTGTGTCGGAGAACGCGCTCTTCCTGTTCGAGTATGAGTATGCGCTGCCGCTGATCTCGCCGGCGCTGGCGGCTTGGCTCGCGACCATCGCCGAGCATCTGTTTCCGATCCTGCTTGTGCTGGGGCTCGCGACCCGGTTCTCGGCACTGGCCCTGCTCGGCATGACCCTGGTCATCCAGATCTTCGTCTATCCGGCGGCATGGCCGACCCACGGCGTCTGGGCAGCCTGTTTCCTGATCCTGATCGCCAAGGGGCCCGGGCCGCTGTCGCTCGATCGGCTGCTGCTGCGCGACCATGCGTGAGTGCGTGCAGCGGCGCTGCGGGCCCGCGGATCGATGCGGCCTATGGCTCGCGCGCGGCGTCTGCCCCGCAGCAAGCGGTGCTGGGCCGAGGGCGGCGGATACGCGAGATGACCATGTAACGCGGGGCTGCTGCTGAACGAAGTGGGCAGCGTCGGCCGTAATCAGACATGACGCGGCGGCTTCGCGCGGTGCGGCCGCCGATGGATGTGCATTGCCATGCGACCAGCGCCACCACGTCCGCCCCGCGACCCGCGCCTCGACATCATTCGAGGCATCCTGCAGCTCTTCATCTTCTTCTCGCATTCGGCCGGCACGTTCACGGGCAGCTGGCTGATTCACGCGAGCTGGGGATTGTCGGACAGCTCGGAGCAATTCCTGTTCCTCTCGGGTTTCGTGCTCGGTTCCCTGTTCGTGCGCAACGCCGGCCGGGATGGCCCGGTTGCGGCCATCCGCGACTTCCTCGTGCGGACCTTCAGGCTCTACCGGACGCATCTCCTGGTCGTTGCATTGTTTGCGCTCATGGTCTTCGTCGCCGAGCGTGTGTTCGGACTCCCGGACCAGATCGGCGGGCTGGGGTGGGCATGGCTGTTCGAAGACCCGGCTGAAAGTCTCCCCGCGCTCGCACTGATGCTTTACCGGCCGGTCTTCATGGATATCCTGCCGGTGTTCGTCTGGTGCATGCTTGCGCTCCCCTTTCTGATGCTGGCACTCGATGGCATCGGCCGCATCGTGCTGATGCTGCCGTTTGGCCTCTATGCGGGCGTTCAGATCTGGGACTGGACCGTGCCCGCGCCCGGCAATCCGCACGCCGCCTTCAATCCGCTGGCCTGGCAGGTCCTGTTCTTCCTCGGCGCCGTCCTTGGCCGTCGCGCGCTGCTGACCGGCAGTGCCGTACGATCGCATCCGGTCGCCCTGGCCTTCGCGCTCGGCGTGCTGGCGATCGGACTTTGGCTGCGGGTGCTCGACCATGGATGGATGGTGGGGCCACAGATCGATGTGACTGCGGTGACGGGGAAGCTGTCGCTCGCGCCGGCGCGCGTCGTGCACGCCCTCGCCCTGGCCTATGCCGTGGCCGTGCTCGTGCCACGCGAGGCGGCCTGGATGCGCCACGCGTCCGCCGCGGCCGTGGCGGCGATCGGGCGCCACAGTCTCCAGGTCTTCTGCCTCGGCCTGTTCCTGGCATGGGGCATCGCGACGACCTTCTCGCTGGTCTCCTGGGCCTGGTGGATCGAGCTGCCGTTGATCCTTGGCGGCTCCTTCCTCCTCTGGACGCTGGCGGTGATCCTCGACACGCGCCGCGCCGGGGCAGTGCAGCGTCGCTTGCCGGCGGCAGAACGGCCTGCCCCCGCCGCCCGCCTGAAGTTGTCCAAGAGTGCTTCCTGACACGTGGGGAGATCCGGCATGGTCCATCGCATCGCAACAGTCGTCATGCTCGTCGTCGCCCTGTCGGCTCCGGCCGCTTCAGCGCCCGAGAGCGGCCTCGTCACCCGGCCGAGCACCCATTCCGCCGAGGAGACCGCGCGGCGCTTCGTCGCGGCGGTGCAGTCCGCCGGATGGAAGGTCTTTGCCGAGATCTCGCACGACGATGCCGCACGGTCGGTCGGGATGACGCTCAGGCCGAGGCGGGTGATCCTGTTCGGCAACCCGGCAGCCGGCACGCCGGCCATGCAGCGTGCCGCGACCCTCGCGCTCGATCTGCCGATGCGCGTGCTGGTCTGGGAGGACGATGCCGGCCGTGCCTTCCTGACGCGGAGCACCGGCAAGGACATCGGCGAGCGCGTGTTCGCCCGCCATGGCCTTCCCTATCCCGCCGAGGTGCAGCAGGGCTTCGACCGTTTTGTGACAGGACTGGTACGGGCGGCGACCGAATGACATGATCCTCGCCACCGCCGTTCACCGGTCGGCCGCGAGCCTGCTGGGTCTGCTGCTCGGCACTGCCGGGGTGACCGCGGTGCTGGTGCTGCTGCCTGCCGGCGATGCGGCGCTGCTGCCCCTGTTCGCTGTTGCCCTGGTGCTCGGCGCGGCATTCGTCGTGACCGAATTCGGCTTTACCGCCGGCTTCCGCGACCTCCTGGTGCACGGGGACGGGCGCTCGCTCGCGGCGACGCTGATCGTGCCGGCCGTTGCGGCGATCGTGATCGTACCAATGGCGATGCTCGGCGAAAGCCACGGGCGCTATGTCGCGCCGATCGGCCTTCCCCTGGTTGTCGGCGCGGCGATCTTTGGCATCGGCATGCAGATGACCAGCGGCTGCGGTTCCGGCACGCTGGTCGCCGCCGGCGCAGGCTCACGGCGGATGCTGGTGGCTTTGCCGTTCTTCAGCGGCGGGGGCGTGCTCGGCAGCCTGGCCGTGCCGCATGTCGCGACCTGGCCAGGTCTCGGCGCGGTCGACCTTGCGGCGACGTTCGGCGCGACCGGCGGCCTCGTCGTGACGGAGGCGATCATCCTCGGCAGCGCACTCCTGATCGCGCGTGGACAGCGTCCTGCACCGACAGTGGCGCGTGCCGCAGTACTGATCGGCGCGCTCGCTGCCATGATCTTCCTTGTGTCCGGCCTTCCCTGGGGCGTCACCATGGGCCTGACGGTCGCTGGAGCGAAGGCCGTGCAACTGACCGGCGTCGATCTCGGCGGGTCGGCATTCTGGGCGTGGGAGGGCGCGCGTTCCGCGCTGGATGGTCCGCTGCTCGCGCATCACAGCGCCCTCAGCAATATCGGCCTTCTGCTCGGGGCGCTGCTGGCAGCCGCTGTCACTGGTCGGCTGCGGCATGACCTCGCGATCGGATGGAACGGCACGATCGGCGCGGCGGTCGGCGGCGTGCTGATGGGGATCGGCGCGCGGCTCTCCTTCGGCTGCAACATCGGCGCCGTGGTCGGCGGGCTGTCGTCCGGCAGCCTGCACGGTCTGGCGTGGCTGATCGCGGCGATGCCCGGGTGCTGGCTCGGCATCCGCCTGCGTCCGTTGCTCGGCATGCGGACGGGGTGAAGCGCATCGCCGCGCTTCAGCCCGGCTCCACCTCCGGGTCGCCGGTTCCCTCTCGAGTAGGGAACGATCGCTTCCTCGCCGGAGGGCGGTGCGCACCGGCGATCGCCTTGCCGACCCATACCCGGACCGCATCAGCGTTATCCAGTGCCGAGTCCGGCAGCGTCCAGTACTCCATCCTGATCCGCTGGCCCGTCCTTGGGGATGTCCACTCAAGCTGACGCGCGCCCGCCGCCTCGAGCTCCCGCGCCGTCTCGCGATCGGCCTTCAGATGGATCTCGCCACCGAGGATGATCGCGAAGATGACACCGTGGAGGTAGACGCCGGCGCCGCCGAACATAGGGCGGATCTCGATCGCGCCGAGCGTTCCCAGGACCTCGCGCGCGAGATCGGCCGCCGCCTGATCGTCCGCTGTCCAGGTCATGGGTCGAACCTCCAAGAGCAGGCGAGCGTGCGGCCGTGCCGGGCCGTGCATGACCACACCGGCCGTTCGGCGTGTGATCCTATCGTCGGGGCAACGCGCCGGCGGAGACAGAAAGAGCCCCGGGTCTTGCAAGACCCGGAGCCACGGGAGCCCGGATGCGCGTCCGGACGAGGCTCCCGTCAGAAGTTGGCCTGTGCGGCAAGCTGGAAGCGCCAGGCATCGTCGCTTCGGCCGTTCGCGTTCTCCCGGTTGCCCCAGATCACCTCGCCGCCGAAGGTCAGCCGGGGAATCGGCGTCCAGAACAGCGAGGCATGGACCGTGTTGACGTTGTTAAGGTCAGTCGGGCGCCGGCTCTCCTCGAACTGTGCGCGGCCATAGGTGAGCTGAGCCGCGACCTCCTTGGTGATCTCCTGGCGGATCGAGGCCACCACACCGAACGCTCGGATTGGATTGACGTTGCCCGCCGCATCGACGAACGCATCCTGACCGAAGCCGTTGGTGAGGTAGCGCCCGAGCCCGTCACCATAGGTGAAGGCGCCCATGATGCGGTTGCCGGGCCAAAGCGAGGTGTTGCCGGAGATATTGACGCCCCAGCCGATCGCGTCATCGCCCGTACCGCTGGGCGAGCCGAGAATGCGCCCGACGCCCGCCAGCTTCAGCAGCCCCCAGGACCCTCGCCACGTCGCCGCGACCGTGACATCCGGCACCTTATCGACACCTGCCCGGATGCCGAGGGTCGTGCTTTCCGCGATCGGGTTGCCCGCCGCGTCGCGGCCGCTGAACTCCGAGTTCTCGAGCGAGGCCGACAGGCTGAGGCTCTGCGTCAGCGCATGCGTGTACCTCACCTGCGCCTGCCGGATGAAGGTGACGCCGGCGGGGCCCTGGAAATCCACCGTGCTCGGATAGCTCTCGATCGGCATGAAGTTCGACCAGGTCTGGCCGAGCGTCAGGCCGCCGATGGTGGCGACCGCGTGGCGCAGTCGGAACGACGACGAGTTCGAGAACACCTCGTTGCCGCCGGCGCCGAAGAAGTCGCCCTCGAACCATGTGCTCAGTTCACCCCAGCCGGTCGGCGTGAAGGTCCGCACGAACAGGCGCGACTGGCGCGCATGCGCCCGGAAGCGCTGCCGGTCGCCGGTATCCGTGGTGGTGATCGATTCCGGCACGAACGTATCCCCGAGCGCCTCGGACGCATCGTAGATCAGATCGACCTTCACGTAGCCGCCGATCTGCACACTGGTATCGGTACCCGGCAGACGGAACGTGCCAGGCCGATCGCCTCCGGTAACGACATTCTGGCGTGTCGCCTGGACCTCCTCGCCCATGCGCCGGAGCCTGTCCTCAAGCTCGGCGACAGCGGCGCGGAGACGCTCCATCTCCTCCCGCACCACCGCGATCTCGCCTCGCGGCTGCGCCAAGGCCGTCGGCACCGGCATCCCTGGCGCACCGATGCCGATCGCTGTCATGATCAGAACTGCCCTGAGACCTGCCCTGGGGCTCATTGTCTGGCGCTCCGTTCGTCCCGCTGTGGCCGCCCCGTCTGTGGTTCGCGGGACGGCCGTGTCGGGACAGGAGAGCGCGGCAGCGTCCGGCAGTCATTGTCCGCAGGAACCGCGGGATTTGTCCGCCGATGCCACGGCGGGGTAACGTGCGGGCAGCCTCGACAGACACCATCCTGGTCGCAGTACGATCGGGGAAGGGGTCAGACCATGGACGGCCTTGCAGGGGGTGGGCTCGAGATCTTCGACTCGGCTCGCGTGCCACGCGCCCGGCAGTTCGACCTCTTCTACAGCGCTGTGACGGGGCGGATCGGGCGCATGACGCCGACCCGTCCGGCCGGTCTCGACGGCTTCCGCAGTCGTATCGTCTCTCGCACCTTGAACGCATGTACCGCCCATGTCATCTCGGCGCCGAGCCATGACGCCGAACGGCGACCGCCCGACATTGCGAGCGACGGCCGCGACGATCTGCATCTCACGCTGATGCTGCGCGGCGTGCGCGGAATCGACATCGCCGGCCGGAGCACGACGGCGCGCGCGGGAACGCTGTTCATGGCGCCGAGCTGGCGCCCGCACCGGCTGCTGGGGGTTGGCTCGCGCTACACGGGGGTACGCGTGGCTTTCCCCACGACGCCGATCGCCCGGTGGCGTGCCGAGCAGCTGATCGCCGAGCCCGGGCGTCTGGACCGCAGCGCGCTCGCGCCGGTGCTGCGCGTCACGTGCCTCGCGATCGCCCGGAGCCTGCGCACGCTCGAAGACCACGACCTGAAGGCGTTGCTGGGCGCGTCGGCCAGCATGGTGTCAGCCCTTGTCGAGCGGCCGGACCAGCCCGGCGCGTGCGACGACCAGACCGCGCTCTATCTGCGCGCGCTGATGACGATGGAGGCGAGCGCATCCGAGTGGGATTTCGATCTCGGCTCGCTCGCGCGGATGCTCGACACCTCGCCGCGGCGGATCCAGCGCGCGCTCGCCGCCCACGGGGAGACGTTCTCGGACGCGCGGCGGCGGCTGCGCCTCGAACGCGCGCGGCGCGCCCTGCTGGAGGACAGGCGCCCGGTCCAGCAGCTGGCGTTCGACTCCGGCTACAGCGAGCTTTCCGCGTTCTATCGGGCGTTCCGCCGGGCCTACGGCCTCACTCCCGGACTGCTGCGGGGGTTGGCGAGATAGTCCGGGACCGCGGCGTCGACGGCGTCCCGCTGGCGGGTCTCGAACCGTGCGGCAGGATCCGCGGTTCGGTGCAGGAAGAAGATAGTCTCGTGGGCCTGCCGGTCCGTTTCATCCGTCCATGCGATACCGCAGATCGGCCGAGGCGCCGTATCCGGCGCCATGTCCGCGCGAAGTAGCAGTATGACCCGCCGCATCCCGGACACGCGGAAAGGCGAAGCGGGACACACAGGACAAGGATCAGTGTCATGACCAGGACCATCCTCGCCGCGATCGCCACTCTCGTCCTCGGCACGTCAGCTGCCCTGGCGCAGAGCGAGCAGCCCCATCCCGGCTTCATCAGCCCGACCTACGGCAGCGGCCATGTCGGCATCGTTTCCGGCGAGAGCGCCGGCACGTTCAGCCATCGCACTGCGACTCCGCTGCTCGGCGGTGGTCACATCCCGGGGCAGCACAGCGCGGAAGCGGGCGGAGGGTTCGTGCAGCGACTGGCGATTTCCATCGGGCGGCAGTCCGATGGCAGCCGGGTGACGGCCCTCTCCGGCGGTATCAGGGTCGGCGGCTGACCTCTCCAGCCTGCGGCAACGGGTGCCCCGGCGTCACGGGCGACGCCGGGGCACCCTCGCTTCAGGCGACCTCGGACCAGAGGGCCTTCTGGAACGGCGGATCGAGCGGCGTCACGGCGATGTGGTTCGTGGAGTTCGACAGCGTCTTGAGACCGACGCCAAGCAGAACCTCCAGCACCTGAGCCGCCGAGTATCCGGCCGTCGCCAAGGCTTCCAGTTCACCGTCGGATGGACGCCCGCGTGTCCGGACCACCTCGGCCGTGAACCGTCGCAGAGCTTCCAGTTTCGGATCCGGGATGGTGGCGCCGCCGCGGATGGCGCGCACCACCGTCTCGGGCACCTTCTGCATCGCGGCGATCACGGTGTGGGCGGCGACGCAGTAGTCGCAGCCGTTCTCGACGCTGACCGTGAGCAGGACCGTCTGCCGCTCGGCCGGCGTCAGTGAGGTCTCGTCGAACAGCGCCGCGAGCGTCGGATAGGCCTTCGCGAGCGCGGGCGCGGAGGCCATCACGCCGAGCAGGTTGGGCACGAAGCCGAAGCCCTGCTGTGCGCGCCGGAGCACATCCTGTGCTGCGGCGGGTGCGCTCTCGACGGTATGGATCGGATAGGTCATCGCATGGTCTCCATGGGGAACGAGGATGCCGGCGTCATCCGCCGGCATCGGACTGTGGAGTCGCGGGCCGGCACGCGTTCGACGCCCGACCCGCGCCAGGCTCAGGCGATCGCGGCGACGCGCCGCACCGCCTCGTCCGTCGTCCAGACCGCGTTGGCGATCATCCGGAAGTTGATCAGGGCAGCGAGGTAGCCGTCGCCCTCCGGCACCTTGGCGGCCGCCGTTGCATCGCGCACCACCGCGACCTCGAAGCCCTGTTCGAGGAGCTCGCGCAGATGGCTCTCGACACAGAGATTCGCCGACATGCCGGCGAGGATCACCTGGTCCACCTTCTGCTTGCGCAGTTGCAGCCCGAGATCGTTCTGCTCCGGCCCATAGACCTTGTGCGGCGAGGCGATCACGGTCTTGCCATCGTAGATGTAGGGCTTGTAGCGCGCGACGAAGTCGGCGCCCGAACCCTCGAAGCCCTTCAGGTCGAGGGGGCCGGCACGATCGAACATCTTGATCGCGTGCATGACCTTCTCGAGCGTGCCCTCGAACTTCCAGCCGTAGTCGGTCGGGAAGTAGAAGTGCGGCGAGATCGCCACCGGCAGCGTGGAGGCCTTCGCCGCCTTGAACAGGCGCTCGATGTTCTCGACGACATTGTGCTCGCGCACGCTCTCGCCGACCACGCTCCAGGCCACACCCTGTTCGGTCAGGAAGTCGTTCTGCGGATCGACCACCACCAGGGCGGTGCGGCCGCGCTCCAGCACCATCGTGCTGGGTGGCAGGGCGGGATTGGCAGGCTCGGCATAGGCGGCGTTGGCCGAGGCCGGCCTGGCGGCGGCTGCGACAACGGCGCTCGCGGCGACGGCGCCGGCGACGCTCTGCATCGCGATCCGCCGACCAAGGCTGGTCGGCCCGGACGGTGGGTCCTGGGTGGTCATGGTCGTTCTCCTGTACGGTCACGGTTGGCACGATCGGGTCCCGCGCGTCGCGCGGAACGGGATCACCGTGCCGCAGCGGAGGTCCCTTATCGTCTGGCAGATGTCCTCGCGCCGGGCCTGCGGATCACCGCTGGGCCGCGGCCTCGCTCGGGTGGTGCTGTCATGATCGAAGCCGTTCTGGATGCGCTTGACGTCGTGCTCGAACCCTTCGCGCTCTGCGAGATCCGGGGCGACGCGTCGCTCGGGCTCGGGCGCAGCGGCCATGCCGTGCTGCACTACGTGCTTGCCGGCGAGGGCACGATGACGGTGGAGGGACAGCCCGCGACCGCTGTGCGCGCCGGATCGGTGGTTCTGGTGCCCGCCTTCGTCGCGCACAGCCTGCATGGCTCGGGAACCGGCGTGGGCCGGCTGCCCGACTGCCGCCCGCTCGACATCCCGATCGAGCATCTGCAAGCCGGCACCGGACCGGGCGTGCTGGCGGCGATCTGCGGCCGCGTCTCGGTGGTCTATCGCGGGCTCAACGGCACGATGGACCTGCTGCGCACGCCGGTGGTCGAGCATCTCGATCCGACCGACCGGGTGCGCAGCGCGCTCGACGACCTGATCGCCGAACTGGCGCGGCCGACGGTCGGCACGCGCGCGCTGGCGCGCAGCCTGCTGCTGCAATGCGTGATCCTGCTGTTCCGGCGCCGATTGCAGGAGAACGATGCGTCGGTCGCGTGGATCCGGGGCCTTGCCGACGAGTCGCTCTGGCAGGCGGTGCGCGCGATGCTCGACCACCCCGATCGCCCCCATACCGTGGAGTCCCTGGCGGGCGAGTCCGGGATGAGTCGCGCCAGTTTCGCCGCCCGGTTCCGCATCGCGTACGGGACCGGTCCGATCGAGCTGCTGCGCTCCATCCGGTTGCGGCGTGCGGCCGAGCTGCTGACGCTGTCCGATCTGCCGATAAAACGGATCGCCCGCATGGTCGGCTATGACAGCCGCACCTATTTCTACCGCGCCTTCAGCCAGGAATACGGCCAGTCTCCCGACCGATTCCGACGTGCCGCGGCCGGCCATGATCGGCCCAAGGACTGAGGCGAGCACATGTCACACGCACGAGGGGAAGGGGCGGCGCAGGCGCGGATGCGGCGACGACGGCGGTATCCCCGGAGCGACGCGAGACCCGTCACCCCTCTCGACCCACGACGCCCGACCGGAGCCGCGCCTCGGCCTCAGTCACCATCGCCCGAAGGATCTCGCCCGCCGGCACGACCGCGCCGACCAGATCGACGGCCTCGCCGACGATCACGGGCGCAGTGGAGACGTCGCCGGCCTCGCTCGCCCTGTCGTAGTGCGCCCGCTCGGCCGCCATACTGCGTGCAAGTCCCGGTTCATTCCCCTGCCAGCGGCGCGTGAAGGCGTTGTGCAGCGTGCGCAGGTTCCAGTCCGCGGGCCAGTCGAACCCCCGAGCGATGTCGAAGATGGAGCTGCGGAGCGTGGCGTCGCCGCTGCCCGCCACGGCGGCGCTCTTGGCGTTCACATGCGCAAGCGACTCCGTGCTCGCGTAGAACACCGTGCCGCACAACACGCCCGCGGCGCCAAGCATCAAGGCTGCCGCGAGGCCTCGTCCATCGGCGATGCCGCCGGCCGCCACGACGGGAACCGTGCCGGCGATGTCGGCGATCGCGGGCACCAGTGGCAATGTGGCACGCGCGCCACCATGGCCGCCCGCCTCCGTGCCCTGCGCGACGATCACATCCGCGCCTTCGGCCAGCGCACGCCGCGCCCCCTCCAGCGTCTGCACCTGCACGATCACCGCGACGCCACGGCGTTTGAGGGTCGGCATGAACGGGGCGATGGCGCCGAACGACAGCATGATCGCGCGCGGCGCATGGTCCAGCGCGAGGGCGAGCAGGGACGGATCGCGCGCGAGCGACCAGGTGATGAAGCCGATGCCGATCGCCTCGTTGCCGGCAGCGGCGAGTTCGCGCGTCAGCCAGGCGCGATTGCCGTAACCGCCACCGAGCAGGCCGAGCCCGCCCGCGCGACTGACCGCGGCCGCCAGCGCCCCGCCGCTGATCCCCGCCATCGGTGCGAGCAGCACCGGATGACGGATGCCGAGAAGCTCGCAGAGCGCCGTTCGCATGGTGCTGTCCTCAGCGCGGTGGCGGGTTGCGGCGGCGGTACTCGGTCACCGGCAGTCCGCCGATGCCCCAGTTCTCCAGCTCGACCTCGTCGATCACGACGACGGTGGTCGCGGGTGTCTTGCCGAGCACGCGGACAAGCAGGTCGGTCGCGCCGGCGATCAGCTCGGCCTTCCGTGTGGGCGTGACACCTTCGCGCGTCACCCGGATGTGGACATACGGCATCAGACAGCCTCCGGTTCGAGCTCGTAGTGGAACACCTTGGTGATGATCTGCCAGCGCCCGTCGACACGAATCATCGTCAGGAGGTCAGTGAAGAACTTCGCGCCGATCGCGCACTCGACGCGCACCGCGGCGGTCACGGGCCCGGCGCGTTCGATCGACACGATCCGATCGCGGCGCCGCTCGCCTCGGCTGGCCGGTGACGTGCGGGCGGCGACGATCGGAAAATACTCCGCCATGCCGAGATGGATGAGCGGGGTCTCGGTGGCGCAGACATAGCGCGCATCGGGATGGAAGATGCGCGCCAGCCGGCGGACGTCGCTGAAGTGCAGACCGTCGAAGTACAGTCGGAGCGCCTCCGCGATCTCCGCCTCTGCCGCCTCGGCGCCCATCGTCACGCCGCCTGCCGCCAGCGGCCGGCCGCTTGCGCGACCCGGCGGCCGAGATGCTCGGCGGTCGCGCGATCGGCGCGCGGTGGCGCGAGTTCGGGCGGCGCATCGGCGTTCGACTGCGCCATCGCGCCGAGGAAGCCGGCGAGCCGGTTGAGATCCTCGGGCGAGCCCTTGCTGGTGTGATTGCCCGGCAGCAGGCCGAGGCCGATCCACACCATGCCGTGCTGCATGGCGAACAGCGCGAGCTGTTGCAGGGTCGCAAGCTTGTCGCCGTTCATCCCGGCGGAGTTGGTGAAGCCAGCGGCCAGCTTGTCCTTCCAGCGCTGCTCGGCCCAGCGGCCCGAGGTCGCGTCGAGAAAGGCTTTGAAGGGAGCGGAGGGGCCGGCCATGTAGGTCGGTGCGCCGAGGACGATTGCGTCTGCCTCGTCCAGCGTGCGCCAACCCGGCGCGGCGTCGTCGTTCAGCTCCTCGACCGAGAGCAGCTGTGCCTGTGCCCCCGGCACCCCGCTTGCGCCGCGCAGCACGGCTTCGGCCTGCACACGGGTGTGGCCGTATCCGCTGTGGTGGACGATCGCGATCTTTGCCATGGTGTCTCTCCATCCGGGGGCGGGCCTCAGGGCCCATCTGCACGGCGGGAAGATCGGCGCCGGACGGCGCGCCGGAAAGACCGCGTGTGCTGCGCCCGGGACGTTTTGAGTATCCGCATGGATACCGAAGGAGCGCGCGATGCCCCTGAAGGTGAGGAAGAACCGCTCGCCGGCGCCGCCACCGAGCTGCGCTGTCTCCGAGTGCATGGCCCTGATCGCCGGCGCCTGGACGCCCAACATCGTGTGGTATCTCGGCGCCGGGCCGCGACGGTTCTCCGAGCTGCGCGGCGATCTCGCGCCGGTGACCGCGCGGGTGCTGGCACGGCGGCTGCGCGAGCTCGAGGCGCGCGGCGTGGTGACGCGACGGGAGATCCAGGGTTCTCCGCCGACGGTGGAATACGCGCTGACCGAGCTGGGGACCGAGCTCCTGCCGGCGCTGCGCGCGATCGTCGAGGTCGGCCTGCGCCTCAAGGCGCGCGACGAGGTTGAGGCTCCATCGGCTTCTGGCGCTGCGGCGCCGCCGCCCTTGGCTGCACGGGCAGCCTGAGCCTCAGGCCGCGCCCTGGAGCCCGCGCCGCGCCGTCCTCACCCGGCGCAGCAGGACAGGCGGGCGAGGTCGGTCTGGAAGCCGAGGGCGGTGAGCTTCAGTCCCTCGACGGTGGTCAGGTAGGGAAAGATCGTTTCGGCGAGTGCCCGCGCCGTCAGGCCGGCGCGCAACGCGACTGCCGCCGTCATGATGCTGTCGCCGCCTTCGGGTGCGAGGATCTGCGCGCCGAGCAGGCGGTGGGTGCGGGCATCGGCGACGAGCTTGATCAGGCCGCGCGTGTCGCGTGCCGCGAGCGCGCGCGGCACCTCTCGCAGCGGAACAAGCGAGGTCTTTACGTCGTGGCCCGCCGCGCGTGCCGCCGCCTCGGTCAGCCCGACGCCGGCGACCTGCGGATCGGTGAACACAACCCACGGGATGGCGCTGCGATCATAGCGCCGCGCGTCGCCGTCCAGCGCGTTGAGCGCGGCAATCCTGCCGCCATGTGCGGCCATGTAGACGAACATATCCCGTCCCGTGACATCGCCGGCGGCGTATGTGCCGGCGCGCGAGGTCCGCATCCAGGCGTCCACCTGCACGCGGCCGCGATCGAGTGCGACATCGTCGGCGAAGTCGTCCGCGTTCGGCGTCCGGCCCGTGGCGACCAACAGGCGCTCCGCACGCAGCGTCTCGACGCGGCCGTGGGCCACGATGTCGAGCGCCATGCCGTCGCCGTCGGGGGCGGCGCGACGATAGGCGAGGCCGGTGCGGACCGTGACATCCTCCGATTCCAGATACTCGGCCAGTGCCGCGCCGATCTCGGGCTCAGCCTCCGGGAGCACTCCGCGGCGCGCGACCAGCGTGACGGCCACCCCGAGCCGCGCGAACATCTGCGCCAGTTCGCAGCCGATATAGCCCGCGCCGAGGACGATCATCGAGCGTGGCAGGCGCCGAAGGTCCAGCGCGCGCGTGCTGTCGAGGAACGGGACCGTGGTCAGACCCGGAATGGCCGGCGTGGCTGGACGCGCGCCGGTGGCGATGACGACCTTCCCCGCGCGGACGATCCGGCTTTCCACCGCGACGCCGCCGGGGGCCAGGCGCGCTCGGCCGGGGATGAAGGTGATCCCGGGATAGCGCGGCAGCAGATCGGCGTATTTCTGCGCCCGCAGCGTTTCGACCAGGTCCTGCTTGGCACCGATCAGTGCCGCCCAGTCGGTCACCTGCGCCGTGCCCGCGAGCCCTGGAAGCCGGGTCGCCGCGCGCGCGGCATGGACCGCTTCCGCCGCCCGGATCATGGTCTTGGACGGCACGCAGCCGACATTCACGCAGGTGCCGCCGAGCGTGCCATCGCCGATCAGCGCCACCCGCGCGCCGTGATCGGCGGCGGCGATCGCTGCTGCGAAGCCGGCCGAGCCGGCGCCAAGCACGGCGAGATCGTAGCCGCCTGGGCGCGGGCAGCAGGGATCCATGGTCATCGATTGCATCCCGTCCCGGCGATGCGGGCGGCGGCCGCGCGGCGCCACAGCGCGTAAGCCGTCAGCCCCAGAAAGAAGACCAGCGCCGGCAGCAGGACGAGGTCGAGCCAGCCGACGATCGCGGCGAGCCCCACGGCGCCCAGCGCAATGACAAGGATCGGCGTGAAGCAGCAGAGCGCAGCGATGGCGCTGCCGCTCAGGCCGGTCGCAAGCAGAGGCCGATCGTCCACCGCCGTCACTCGATCGGCCGGGCCGGATATCCGATCGCGGACGACGCGGCGGCGATGGCCAGTGGATCCGTGCGCGCCGGGTCGAACACCACCTCGGCGGTGGCGCTGCGATAGTCCACGCGAACGTCGATCACGCCTGCAACCCGGGTCATCGCCGCCTTCACGGTCGCAGGGCACATCGCGCAGTGCATGCCCTCGACACCAAGGCGCGCGGTCTGCTGTGCCGGCGCGGCGACCGTCGTGGATGGTGATGTCGCCGTCTGCTGAGCGCCGACCGAGGTGGTCAGCAGCAGCAGGGGAACGACGGCGGTGCGCATGCGGAAGGTGGTCATGGCTGTGCCCTGTCAGAGAACGACGGGTGCCCAGAGCTCGATGCTGAGGGCTGTCAGGGTCAGGACCGTTGCGCCCCACAGCACGGCCTTGGTGACGCGCCCCGAGGCGGGACGCGCGCAGGAGCCGTCGACACACGCGGGCTTTGGCTGGAAATAGACCTTGCGGAAGCCGAACCCGAGGAAGACGAGCGCGACGGCCGCGAACACCGGCTGCAACGGCGCGACCGCCGACAGTTGCCCGATCCAAACGCCCGTCACGCCGACGCTGACGAGCGCGAGCGGGACGATGCAGCACGACGAGGCGAGGACCGCGCCGAGCGCGCCCAATGCGACGAAGCGGCGTGTCGCTGGCGGCGCAGCCGGGGTGGCGACGGGGGTTCGAGAGGAAGCGGTATCGCCCACCGGGGCCATCGCGGGATCGCTTGGGCGTGCCATGCTCCGACCCTAGGCTCTGTAGTCGCTACAGGCTCAAGGCGCCGATGACGGAGCGCACCGCGATGACCCATCACGCTTTCGCGACACCGTTGACGCGAGCCGGCCTCGCGCGCGCCGCGGGCTGCAACATCGAGACCGTGCGGCACTACGAGAGCGTTGGCCTCATGCCGCCGCCGCCGCGGGGGGCGAACAACTACCGGCTCTACGACATGCGCCACGTCGCGCGGCTGCGCTTCATCCTGCGCGCCCGCGCGCTCGGCTTCGACACCGCAGGCGTGC
>NZ_JBHYDW010000005.1:0-71184 GCF_051860475.1 Elioraea sp.
CGGCGGGGGCCGATCCGGAACGATCCGGCCTGCTGCCGGGGCACCCATGGCTGATCCACCAGTTCGCGCCGCTCGACGTGCCCGGCTGGATCGCGCGGTTCCTCGACCACTGGCGCCCGGACGCGGCCGGCTTCGTCGAGAGCGAGCTCTGGCCGAACGCGCTTGCCGCCCTGCGGCTGCGGAACATTCCGGCCGCGCTGATCAATGCCCGACTCTCGGCGCGCTCCTTCGCGCGCTGGCGGCTCGCGCCGGGCCTCGCGCGGCGCCTGCTCGGCGGCTTCGCGCTGGTGCTACCGCAATCCGACGCCGACGCCGCGCGCCTCGCCCGGCTCGGCGCAACGGTGGAGCCGCCCGGGAACCTCAAGCTCGCCGCGCCGCCCTTGCCGGCCGATCAGGCCGAGCGTGTCCGCCTCGCCGCGCGGCTCGGCGCCGACCCGGTCTGGGTCGCCGCCAGCACCCATGCCGGCGAGGAGTCCCAGGTGCTCGCCGCGCACCGGCGCGCCCTGGCCGCAGTGCCGTCGCTCAGGCTGATCCTCGCCCCGCGCCATCCCGAGCGCGGCGCCGAGGTGGCCGAGGCGGCGGCCGCCGCCGGCTTTGCCGCGCCGCGCCGCAGCACCGGCGCCGACCCCGCGGGCCCGGTCTGGATCGCCGACACGCTGGGCGAGCTCGGGCTCCTGTATCGCCTCGGCCTCGGCGCCTTTGTGGGGGGCTCGCTGATCCCGCGCGGCGGACAGAACCCGCTCGAGCCCGCCCGGCTCGGCCTGCCGGTGGCGTTCGGGCCCGACATGGGCAACTTCGCCGAGCTCGCTGCCATGCTGCGCGCGGCGGGTGCGGCGACCGAGGTCCATGACCCCGACTCCCTCGCCGCCTGGGCCGTGCGGCTGGTGACCGAGCCGGCCTGGCGCGCGGCGTCCGGCCGCGCGGCAGAGGCCTCTGCTGCGTCGCATGCCATGGTGCTGGACCGGATGGCCGCCGGGCTGCTAGGGCTATTGCGGGCAGGGGAGCACACGGAAGGGTAGAGGCAAGGATGCTGCGCGCACCCGAGTTCTGGCGCCCTGGCGGAGGCGGACTGCCCGCCCTCCTCCTGTCCCCCTTCTCGGCCCTCTATGCCGGCGCGACCAAGCGGCGGGTCGCGCGCGAGGGCTGGCAAGCCCCGGTCCCGGTGATCTGCTGCGGCAACGTCACCGCGGGCGGCGCCGGCAAGACCACGGTCGCGATCGACCTGCTCGAGCGGCTGAACCGGCACGGCGTCGAGGCGCACGGCCTGCTGCGCGGCTATGGCGGGCGGCTCAAGGGCCCCGTGCGGGTCGAGCCCGACCGCCACGACAGCCGCGAGGTCGGCGACGAGGCGCTGCTGCTCGCCTCGATCGCGCCGACCTGGGTCTCGGTCGACCGCGCCGCCGGCGCGCGCGAGGCGATCGCCGCGGGCGCACGGGCGATCGTGATGGATGACGGGCTGCAGAACCCCACGCTCGCCAAGTCGTTGTCGCTGCTGGTGGTGGACGGCGGCTTCGGCTTCGGCAACGGCCGCGTGATCCCCGCCGGGCCGCTGCGCGAGCCGGTGGCCGCCGCCGCGTCGCGCGCCCATGCCGCCGTGCTGATCGGCCACGACGAGACCGGCGTGCTGGCCGCCCTGCCGCCCGAGCTGCCGGTGCTGCGCGCGCGGCTGACGCCAGGGCCGGAGACGGCGATGCTGGCCGGACGGCCGGTCTTCGCCTTCGCCGGCATCGCCAATCCGCGCAAGTTCTTCGACACGCTGATCGAGGCCGGGGTGATCGTGGTCGGGCGGCAGAGCTTCGCCGATCACTATCCCTACGACGAGACCGACATCCGCACCCTTCTGAAGGAGGCGGAGGCGCTGCACGCCCTGCCGGTGACCACGCGCAAGGACATCGTGCGCGTGCCGCCGGCGTTCCGCGACCGGATCGCGGTGGCGTCGGTCGGCATCGCCTGGGACGACGAGACGGCGCTCGAGGCGCTGCTCGCGCAGCATTTCCCGGCGCCGGTGCCCGAACCCCTGCCGGCGTGACCGGCGCGGCGCGGCTGCTCCGCCTCCGCTGGCGGGTGGAGGCGGGCATGGTGCGCGCGCTGTTCGCGGCCGTGCGCGCGCTGGGCCCCCGCCGGGCCTCCGATCTGGGCGGCTGGGTGGGGCGCGCGCTCGGCCCGCGCCTGCCGGTCAGCCGGATCGCCGAGGTCAACCTCCGCCTCGCCTTCCCCGACCGCGACGCGGCCTGGCGGCGCGCGACGATCCGGGCGATGTGGGACAATCTCGGCCGGGTCGCCGGCGAGCTGCCGACCCTGCCCGCGCTGATGGAGACGCCGGGCGTGATCGAGGTGGAGGGCGCCGAGCCCTTCGACGCGACGGTGCGGGCAGGCGGCCCGGCGATCCTGTTCTCCGGGCATTTCGCCAACTGGGAGATCATGACGCCCACTGCGGCACGGCGTGGCGCGCGGGTGGCCGTGGTCTATCGCGCGATCGGCAACCCGTTGATCGACACGCTGGTCGCGTCGCTGCGCCAGGCGGCGATCGGCGGGACAGCGCTGATGCTGCCCAAGGGCGCGGCCGCGGCGCGCGCGACGCTCGCGCATTTGCGCGACGGCGGGGTGGTCGGGATGCTGATGGACCAGAAGATGAACGACGGGATCGAGGCGCGGCTGTTCGGGATGCCGGCGATGACCGCGCCTGCGCTCGCGCATCTGGCACTCCGCTTCCGCTGCCCGGTGATCCCCACCCGCGCGGAACGTCTCGGTCCCGCGCGGTTCCGCGTCGTCGTCGAGCCGCCCTTGCCCTTGCCGGACACCGGCGACCGCCACGCTGACATCGCCGCGCTGACCCAGGCGGTGAACGACACGCTGGAGCGCTGGATCCGCGACCGCCCCGCCGAGTGGCTCTGGCTGCACCGCCGCTTCGACAAGGCGCTGTATCGGCGGGGCGGGCTCACACCGGGCGCAGCATCGCGTCGAGCGGCCGACGCAGGCTGAACGGCGCCGCTGCGCCGTAGCCGAGCCGGAGCAGCAGCAGCGCCTGCTCGCCCGGGCCGAGGCCGAGCGCCGCATGCAGGTGCGGACGTAGGTCGCGCACCTCGATCGGCTGGTTGATGTGCGCGTGTCGGATGCCGGCGAGCGTCGCGCGCAGCGCGAGGCGCTGGTAGCAGCGCCCGATCTCGATCCAGGCGGGGATGTCGTCACTGACCGCAACGAACGCGGCGAGCATCGGCGTGGTGGCAAGATGTTCGCTGTCGCGCGCGACCTGCGCCGAGGCGGTCAGGACCACCGGCAGCAGCAGCCGCACCAGCCAGCGCGGCAGGGCGGGCTGGCCGGCCGCGAAGGACGACAACCCGTCGCCGGTCGCGATCGCCTCGCCCGCGGTGCAGCGCACCCACGCGAACAGCTCGGCGCGGAACGCCGGATCGCCGAGCTGCGCGCGGTTGCCCGCGGCGACGAGATCACCGATCGCCCCGCGCACTGCGGCGTCCTCGACCAGCGCGACGCGCACGCCCTCGCCCGTTCCCGCCGCCGCGAGGGCTTTGCGCTGCCCCGGCGCGATCGGGCGTCCGTCGAAGCAGCGGCGCGTGCATTGCCGCTGCGGGATCGCCGCGGCGAGCGTTCCGTCGAGCCCCTCCGCAGCGCGGAAGCTGAGCGTGATCGAGCCGCCGGGCTCGATCCGCATGGCGGTCGCGTGGCCTGCCGCGGCGGCGGCCTGCACGATCGTCTCGGCCGCGCAGCCGAGCGACTTGAACAGGTGCGCATCGTCGGGATCGACCACGGGGCAGCGCCGCGTCAGATCGGGCGCGACCTGAATCATCTCGTCACCAATCCGGAACAGCCAGGGCTGGGTGTTGTGGCTCGACGGCGCGAGCGTGCCGAGCCGGGCGAGCGCGCGCAGGTCGAGCGCGCCGCCGGCCGCCGGCCAGGGGATGGCGCGCTGGCGCGCCGCCTCGGCGTCGTAGGCCGCGCTCACGCCTCCGGCATCGGCGGCAGCGCGGTTTGCGGATCGACCGGCGTGCCGCGCCAGCCGATCTCGAAATGCAGGTGCGGCCCGGTGACGCGGCCGGTGGCGCCGATCGCGCCGATGATCTCGCCCTTCGCCACCCGCTGGCCGACCACAACATCGATGCGCGAGAGGTGCATGTAGGTCGAGCTCACCGCGTGGCCGTGATCGAGCACGATGGTCGAGCCGGGGAAGTACATCTCGGGCTGCGCCAGCCGGACGATGCCCGAGCACGGCGCTGCCACCGGCGTCCCGGTCGGGCGCGCGACATCGACGCCGAAATGCGGCTGGCGCGGCTGGCCGTTGAGGATGCGCCGGCTGCCGAACACGCCGCTGATCCGCCCCGTCACCGGCCAGTCGAAGCCCTGCGCGAAGAACGGCTCGGGCGTGTCGTGGCCGCCGCGTGCGGCGCGCAGCATTTCGCGTTCGCGCGCGATGCGCTCGAGCGTCTCGGGCGGCGGGGTGACCATCGCCGGCGGCAATCCGGTGATCGCCTGCTCGATCCAGCGCCGCCGCGCCACCGCGAGCGTGATCGTCTCGCGCGCCCCGCCCGGCCGGGTGAGCGCGAGCGCGGCCTTCTCCGCCGCATCGCGGCCGAAGCCGAAGGCAAAGGCGCCGGAGGCAGCGACGCGCACCGGCCTGCCGTCGAGCGCGAGCCGGGTGCCCGGGGTGGTCGTTCCGGTGACAAAGGCGCCCTGTTCGGTCCGCCCATCGAGCGTGACCGCGCGCGACGGCGCGGCGAGCAGGCAGAACGGACAGGCGAGAAACAGCCGTCGTGCGATCACAAGAGCGTCTCCTGCGTTGGCGTGTCCTTCGTGCGACGCGGCGGCGTGCCCTCGGCGATCGCACGCGCGTCGCCGTCGGCGAAGCGCAGCCCCAGCCGCTTGCCGGGCGTGACCGCGCGCGACGACGTCACGGCGTGGCCCGCAGCGTCCGTGACGAGGGCGAAGCCGCGCGCGAGCACGGACTGGTACGACACAGAATCGAGCCGCGGGCTCAGCCCACCAAGCCGTGCCTCGGCGGCGGCGAGCGCGCGCGCGACCCGGTCATCGAGCCGGTGGCCGAGCAGGGTCAGCGTCGCGCGCCGCGCCGCGATGGTCTCGCGCGGATGCGGCAGGCGCGCGGCGATTCGGTCCAGCGCGTGGCGCCGGGTCGCAAGCAGCGCGCCGATCGCCGCGTCGAGCCGCGCCGCACGGTCGTCCAGCCGCTGCTGCCCGGCCGAGATCAGCGCCGGCAGGTCGGGGATGAACCGCTCGGCGCGCTCCAGCCTGAGCCGACGTTCGTTGACGATCCGTGCGACGCCCGACGAGGCGCGCGCGCGGAGCTGGTCGAGATGCCGCACCAGATCGACGCGCACCGGCACGGCGAGCTCGGCCGCCGCGGTCGGCGTCGGCGCGCGGAGGTCGGCGGCGAAGTCGATCAGCGTCGTGTCGGTCTCATGGCCGACCGCGCTGATCAGCGGGATCGCGCTCGCGGCGGCGGCGCGCACGACCGCCTCGTCGTTGAACGCCATCAGGTCCTCGAGACTGCCGCCGCCGCGCGCGACGATCAGCAGGTCGGGGCGCGGGATGGCACCGCCCTCGGGCAGGGCATTGAAGCCATGGATCGCCGCCGCGATCTGCTCCGCCGCACCGGTGCCCTGCACGGCCACGGGCCAGACCAGCACCTCGCGCGGGAAGCGGTCGGCGAGGCGGTGCAGGATGTCGCGGATCACCGCGCCGCGCGGCGAGGTGACGATGCCGATCACGCGTGGGATGCGGGGGATCGGCCGCTTGCGCGCGGCGTCGAACAGTCCCTCGGCGGCGAGCGCCTTGCGCAGCGCCTCGATGCGCGCGAGCAGGGCGCCCTCGCCCGCGTATTCCAGCCGCTCGATCTGCAACTGGTAGGTCGAGCGGTCGGCATACGTGGTCAGCTTGCCGGTGGCGATCACCTCGACCCCGTTCTCGGGTACCAGGCCCAACCGCGGCACCGCCGACTTCCAGATCACGGCTGCGAGTTTCGCGTTCTCATCCTTGAGCGAGAGATAGACGTGGCCCGAGGGGTAGCGCTTCAGCTCGGTGATCTCGCCGCGCACGCGGATGCGGCCGAACTCGCCCTCGAGGGTGCGACGGATCGCGGTGGCGAGTTCGGAGACCGCGAACTCGGGCAGGTTGTGGCCGGGCGGGGTGTCTTGCATCTCGCGCCACCATAGGCGAGACGGGCCGCGTCGGCGAAGCGCGGCGGAGGGGGCCTCACGTGAAGGTTCTGCTGGTCGGGTCGGGGGGGCGCGAGCACGCGCTGGCCTGGGCGATCGCGGCCTCGCCGCTGGTGGAGCGGCTCTGGTGCGCGCCGGGCAATCCGGGGATCGCCGGGATCGCGACCTGCGTGGAGATCGCCGCGACCGACATCCCGGCCCTGGTGGCCTTCGCGCGACAGAACGCGGTCGACCTGGTGGTGGTGGGTCCCGAGGCGCCGCTGGTCGCCGGCATCGCCGATGCCTGCGCGGCCGCCGGCATCCCCTGCTTCGGCCCGAGTGCGGCGGCCGCCCGGCTCGAGGGCTCGAAGGCGTTCATGAAGGAGGTCTGCGCCGCCGCCCTGGTGCCGACCGCCCCTTCGGCCACGTTCTCCGACGCCGCAGCCGCGAAGGCGCATGTGCGCGAGGCCGGCGCGCCGATCGTGGTGAAGGCCGACGGTCTCGCCGCCGGCAAGGGCGTGGTGGTGGCGGCGACCGTGGCGGAGGCCGAAGCCGCGATCGACGCCTTCATGGCTGCGCGCATCCACGGCGAGGCTGGGGCCACGGTGGTGATCGAGGCCTGCCTGGTCGGCGAGGAGGTGTCCTTCTTCGCGCTCTGCGATGGCGCGCACGCGGTACCGTTCGGTGCGGCGCAGGACCATAAGCGCGTGGGCGAGGGCGACACGGGGCCGAACACCGGCGGTATGGGGGCCTATGCGCCGCCACCCGCCTTCACGCCGGAGCTGGAACGGGAGGTGATGGCGACCGTCGTGCGACCGACCCTCGCCGAGATGGCGCGGCGCGGCGCGCCCTTCCGTGGCGTCCTGTTCTGCGGGCTCATGCTGACCCAGGCCGGGCCGCGCCTGCTGGAGTTCAACGTGCGCTTCGGCGATCCGGAGTGCCAGGTGCTGATGCTGCGGCTGATGAGCGATCTCGTGCCCGCCTTGCAGGCTTCCTGCGACGGCGTGCTCGATCGCTTCGCGGTTCGTTTCCTGCCCGATGCGGCGATCGCGGTGGTGATGGCGGCGCGCGGGTATCCGGGTACACCGGAGGCGGGAAGCGAGATCCGTGGGCTCGAACGTGCCTCGGCGGTGCCGAATGTGCAGGTGTTCCATGCCGGCACGCGCGCCGAAAACGGGCGGATCGTCGCCGCCGGCGGGCGGGTGCTGACCGTCTGCGCGGCGGGCCGAACGCTCGCCGCGGCGCGCGACGCGGCCTATGCCGCCGTCGATGCCATCGACTGGCCGGAGGGGTTCTGCCGGCGGGATATCGGCCACCGCGCGCTTGGTGGCTGAAGGCCGCCTCCGACAGCGACAAACAGCCTTCCCCGGACCGGACGTGGCTGGCACACTCGCGTGGTTAGGCGCGCCGAGACGCGCCTTCAGGGAGGATAGAGATGACCAGCAGGCTCACCCGCCGTTCCATGCTTGCCCTCGGCGCGGCCGCGCTCGCGACCCCCGCGATCGGCCAGCCCCGCTTCCCCGACCGCCCGGTCCGGCTGATCTGCCCCTGGCCGGCCGGCGGCTCGACCGACGGCCAGATGCGCGCCTTCGCCGAGGCAGCCGCCAGGCATCTCGGCCAGCCGGTGGTGATCGAGAACCGCCCCGGCGCCTCAGGGACGCTCGGCGCGATCGCGATGCGCCAGGCGCGGCCCGACGGCTACACGCTGACCCAGTTCCCGATCACGGTGTTCCGCTTCCCGTTCATGCAGGACAACCCGGCCTGGGATCCGCTGACCGACTTCACCTACGTCACGCATCTCACCGGCTACCTGTTCGGCATCACCGTGCGCGCCGACAGCGAGATCAAGACGTTCCAGGACCTGATCGCCTGGGCCAAGGCGAATCCCGGCCGGCTCAGCTACGGCACGCCGGGCGTGGGCACGACGCTGCACATCACGATGGAGCGGTTGGCCCAGACCGCCGGCGTGGAGCTGCTGCACGTGCCGTTCCGCGGCTTCGCCGACAACTCCGCGAGCCTGCTCGGCGGCAACACCATGGCGCTGGCCGACAGCTCCGCCTGGGCGCCGCTGGTCGAGGCCGGGCGGATGCGCGTGCTGTGCATCTGGACCGCCGAGCGCGTGGCGCGCTTTCCCGATGTGCCGACGCTGCGCGAACTCGGCTACGACATCGTCTCGACCTCGCCCTATGGCGTGGGCGGGCCGAAGGGGATGGACCCCGAGGTCGTGCGTACGCTTGATGCGGCGTTCCTGAAGGCGCTCGACGATCCGCAGCATCTCGACGTGCTGAAGCGGTTCGACATGGTGAAGGTCGCGCTCGACCACGCCGCCTACACGGCGGAGGTGAAGAGGCTGGTCGAGGTTGAAGGCGCGATCGTGCGGCGGCTGGGGCTGAAGGTCTGAGGGCAAGCCGCGTCGCGACCGCAAATGCGCCCGGGCCGTCTCCGATCGATCCGACACGGCCCGGGCGAGCGGCGGGCGTCGTCTACCCGGCCTTCGCCTCGTTGCCGTCGAGCCAGGCGATCAGGCGGCGGAGCCCCTCCTCCATCTCCACTTCGGGCACCCAGCCGATCACCCTGAGCGCCTCCTCGTGGGCGATGCGGAAGGCGCCACCCGAGGTCAGCCGCACCTTGCCCGGCGTGTCGCCCACGAACTCCGGCTCAAGATCGGACCCGGCCAGCCGCGTGACCATGCGCACGAGCTCAAGCGTGGTCACGGGGCGCGGCCCGGAGGCGTTCACCGCGACGTCGCTCGCCTCCGCCTCGAACGCCATCCGGTTCGCGCGCGCGAGGTCGCCGACATAGACGAAGTGCTTGGTCTCCGACCCGTCACCATGGACCTGGGGGCGCTCGCCCCCGCGCACGCGCTCCAGGGTCTCGACGATATAGAGCGCGTTGGCGGCGCGGTTGTGCTGGCGCTCGCCGTAGACGGTGGAATAGCGCAGCACGACGTAGTCGAGGCCGAAGCGCCGCCGGTAGTCGCGGCAGAGCTGTTCGCCGATGATCTTGGTCGCGCCATAGAGCACCGCGGCCGGCGGGGCGCCGACGGAATGGAACGGAGTCGATTCGACGAGCTCGCCCATCACGTTCGGGCCGTAGCCATAGACCGCGTTGGACGAGGCGAACACGACCTTCCTCAGCCGGTTGGCACGCGCCGCCTCCAGCGCGTGCTGCACGCCGCGGATGTTGACGTCGAGCCCGCCCCAGGGGTCGCGGTCCATGTTCAGCGTCATGGAGGCGGCGAGCAGCAGCGCGCCGTCGCAGCCCTCCATCGCGCGCAGCAGGTCCGGCAGGCGCAGCGCGTCGCCGCGCACAATCCGAAGTCGCGGATGGCCGCGGAGATGTGCGATCGCCTGTTCGGAGCCCATGGAGAAGTTGTCGAACAGCACGACCTCGGCCGCGCCGGCATCGAGGAGCTCAGCGGCGGTGGCCGAGCCGACCAGGCTCGCCCCACCGACGATAACGAAGCGGTTTCCGGCAACCGGCAGGGCAGCGGTCATGGTGGGTCGATCCTCCAGTGGCGCGCTAGTGGGGAAAGTCAGACGGAAGAATCTGCCGGCGTGGCGGCGTGCGGTTGCGGAACGCTCATTGTGGGGGGCTCCATCCGTCAGATTCCATCGACTGGTGCCTCCCGCGACATGCTGGTCGGGGAACAGGGTTTCCAGGATGCGCCAATCGGCATCGGTCACGTCACTCGCTTAGCGAAGGCTGTCGCGGCTAGGCGTCGCGGGTGGTTGTGGTCCACATTCGCTGCGAATCGGGCTCGTTCTCGACAATCCGTTGGAATCGGAGTGGGCCGCGCCCACTCAACCTATGTTTGAATAGCGTTCCGAGAGGACCTCCGAGGCCGTGATAAAAGACGTTTCGCCGTAACCCAGCGGCGTAAGGGTGAGGATCACTCTTACGAGTTGACGAGACGAAACAAAGTTTCTTTAGTGGTTGGAGCCATGCTGCAGCGGCGAAAATCCAAGCGGGGTCGTGCCACGATGCGGACGGCGCACGAATATCGTCGCGAGGGCTCATGGTATACGGGCCTAGAACACTACATGACTCCCGAAGAAAACCGGGCAGAGATGGAGGCCATTATTGAGGATCTTGCCACCCTCGTCCAGAGTCATTTTCCTAGGACGGGAAACATTGAGTACGCTATACTCAAGTCACATCTCATCATCGAGCACGCCCTAGTACAGCTTATTCGTGTTTACTCAGTAGTGAATGTCCAGCCGAAGGATATTAGGCTAAGTTTTTCTCAAAAGCTTCAAATCGCAGTGCTGCTGGGCTTCGGGATGAATGACCCTACGCTGCTGCCGACCGTCGAGGCACTGAACAGAGTGCGGAACCAAGTCGCCCACTCGTTCAAGCTCGATTAGGTCATGCTCGATGAGCTACTTCGGGTAAATCACGAAGACTATGACGACTGGGTCGCGAAGGACGACCGCGAGCGGATTCGCGCCCTCAAGTGGATCTGCTGGTACGTCTGCGGGCGCGTGGCCGCTATGGTGGACTTGCACGAGTTTCTGACGCTCGAGCCGAAGCGGGTGCCATAGGGCGAACTCTAGGAAGGGCATACGAACGCCGCACAACGTGCAGGCAGGCCGCTCATGACCCCCGGAGCGCTCATTGCAGAAGCTGGTCCCGCCGCGTTGCAGGCCGGCGGCAACGGTGGGGCCTCGATCAAGCTCACGCTTGCAAGCAAGCCCGGGGCGACATGGCGACTGGAGCGGTGGAAGCCGATCTGGCCCTTTTCTCGGCGGCTAAGAGAGTTGCCGCCGCTCTGACCTAGGCGCTAGAGGAGACACGCGAGCTCGCGAAGGATCTGGACAGCGTGGTCGCCGAGAACGGTTCGCGTACCATCGTGACGCAGACCGTGACCGTCACCGCCGGTCACAGCACGGTCGTCTGGTGGGGAACATCGGATAGAAGCGTCTGCCGGCGTGGTGGCGAGCGGTTGCGGTACGCTCGTTGCGGGGGGACGCTTTCGTCAGATTTCATCCGCTAGAGCCCTTTCCGATCAGTCTGGGTCATATCCTGCTGCGGCGAAGTAGTTGGCGCATTCGTTGGGCGTGAAGGCGTCGATGATGCGGCCGATGGTGTTCCAGAGGCTCTCGATGGTGCGCTCGGCGGCCTTGCGCAGCATGGCTTTCAGCTTGGCGAATGCGTTCTCGATCGGATTGAAGTCGGGGCTGTAGGGCGGGAGGTAGAGCAGGCTCGCGCCGGCAGCCTCGATTGCCGCGCGGACGCCAGCGCCCTTGTGGCTGCCGAGGTTGTCCATGACGACGATGTCGCCTGGCTCCAGCTCGGGGATCAGGATCTGGTCGACGTAGGCCTGGAAGGCGGCACCGTTAATCGGCCCGTCGAGCACCATCGGCGCGACCATGCCCGTGTTGCGTAGCCCGGCGACGAAGGTGGTCGTCTTCCAGTGACCATGCGGGATCGGCGAGCGCAGGCGTTCGCCGCGAGGCGCCCGCCCATGCGTTCGGGCCATCTTCGTCGAGGCCAAGGTCTCGTCGATGAACACCAGGCGGTCGGGGTTGAGATCGGGCTGTCCCTCGAACCACGCCCAGCGCTGCTTCAGGATGGCCGGCCTGTCCTGCTCGGCCGCGTGCGCCGTCTTTTTTTGCGCGTGATCCGGTGCCGGTCGAAGAAGCGCCAGATCGTCCCGATGCCCGCCGCGACACCGGTCCTCGCGAGTTCCGCCTGGATCTCCGGCAGCGTGATGTCGGACTCCTGTTCCAGGAGGCCGAGGATGAAAGCCGCATGGGCCTCCAGGCGTGCCGAGCGCCGGTCGCCTCCGAGAGGGCCGGGCGCGACCGATCCCGCCTTCCGTGCCAAGGCGCACCAGCGGATCGCGCTCGAGGCGCTCACCCCGAACCGCGCCGCCGCAGCGCGGCAGGATGCCCCCGCCGAGACCGCAGCTACCACCCGCTCCCGCAGATCAACCGACAGCGCCTTGGACATGCCTGTCGGCCTCCTCGCCGACAGGCGGCTTGAATCAGACCCGCCCCGCGTCGAGGAAGCATCTTGATTCAATCAGGTCGGATGGCGCTCTAGCGGCGCGCGGCGAAGAAGTTGCGCAGCAGGGCGGCGCAGTCGCTCTCCGCTACGCCACCCACCACCTCCGGCCGGTGGTGCGTCGTGGGCTGGTCGAACAGGCGCGGCCCGTGCTCCACCCCGCCGCCCTTCGGGTCGTAGGCGCCGAACACCACGCGGCGGACGCGGAACAGCGCGATCGCCGCGGCGCACATCGCGCAGGGTTCGAGCGTGACCCACAGATCGCAGTCGGGCAGGCGCGGTGCGCCGCGCGCGGCCGCCGCCGCGCGCAGGGCAAGCAGCTCGGCGTGCGCCGTGGGGTCGGCGAGTTCCTCCCCGCGGTTGCCGGCGCGCGCGAGCACGACCCCGCCCGCGTCGGTCACCACGGCGCCGACCGGCACCTCGCCGCGCGCGCCCGCCGCGCGCGCCTCGTCCAGCGCGAGTGCCATGGGGGAGAAACGCCGCTCCATCCGCGCTACATCATACCGATGACGCACGGGAACAACCGATGAAGCGCGCCGGCACCGGCACCGGCGAGCGGATCGCCAAGTGGCTCGCCCATGCCGGCATCGCCAGCCGGCGCGACGCCGAGACGCTGATCGCCGCGGGGCGCGTGGCGGTGAACGGACGGCGCCTCGCCGATCCCGCCGTGCTGGTCGAGCCCGGCGACACGGTGACGGTGGACAAGGTGCCGGTCGAGCCGCCGGGGCGGGCGCGGCTGTTCCGCTACCACAAGCCGCGCGGGCTGCTGGTCACCGCACGCGACCCGCAGGGGCGGCCCACGGTGTTCGAGCGGCTGCCGCCGGACCTGCCCCGCGTGGTCTCGGTCGGGCGGCTCGACCTCAACAGCGAGGGGCTGCTGCTGCTCACCACCGACGGCGGGCTGGCGCGGCGGCTCGAGCTGCCCGAGCACGGCTGGCTGCGGCGCTACCGCGTGCGCGTGCACGGGCATCCCGAGCCGAAGGCGCTCGCGGTTCTGGCCCAGGGCAGCACCATCGACGGCGTGCGCTACGGCCCGATCGAGGCGGGGCTGGATGCGATCAAGGGCGACAACGCCTGGCTGACGGTCTCGCTGCGAGAGGGCAAGAACCGCGAAGTGCGCTGCGTGATGGAGCATCTCGGCCTGCCGGTGCTGCGGCTGCTCCGCATCTCCTACGGTCCGTTCGTGCTGGGCAAGCTGCCGCGCGGCGCGGTCGAGGAGGTACCGGCCAAGGTGCTGCGCGAGCAGCTCGGACTCGCGCCGCCGAAGCGCCCGCGCTGATGAGGGTGATCGCCGGCGCCTGGCGTGGCCGGCGGCTCGTGGCGCCGGCAGGCGAGGGTACCCGACCGACCGCCGACCGTGCGCGCCAGACCGTGTTCGACGTGCTGTGGCACGCGCCCTGGGCGGGGCGCCAGGTGATCGAAGGCGCGCGGGTGCTCGATGCGTTCGCGGGGTCGGGCGCGATGGGGATCGAGGCGCTGTCGCGCGGCGCGGCCGAGGCGACGTTCCTGGAGAAGGATCCGGCCGCGCTCGCGGCGATCCGGTCGAACCTGCGCGCCTGCCGCGCCGAGGCCCGCGGCCGCGTGGTGCGCGCCGACGCGACCGCGCCGCCGCCGGCCCCCGCGCCCTCGGGTCTCGTCTTCCTCGACCCACCCTACGGCAAGGGGCTGGTGCCGGCCGCCCTGGTTGCTCTCAGCGCGGCGGGCTGGATCGGCCGCGACGCGGTGGTGGTCGCCGAGATGGGCGCCCAGGAGGACCCGGCCCGCCCCGCGGGCTTCGCGATCGCGGACGACCGCGTGATCGGCGCCGCGCGGGTCCTCGTGCTGCGGTGCGACCGTTAAAGGGTACGGTAACCGCTTGCCGGTATGCCCAGGCCATGGGCGATGCGCTTGCCTTCGAAGTCATGATCTGGGCGCCGATCGCCACAAGGCACGGCGGCAAGGGGCGGTGGTTCCTGGTCGGCATGCACGCCTCGGCGATCGACGCCGCGCTCCAGTTCAGCGAGCTGGTCGAGGAGTTCCCGAGCCCGGCGGTGGTGGTGACCCTGGTTGAATCGGTGCTCAATCCGGAGACCGGGCGCTACCACGACCGGATCATCCGCGCGCGCGGCCGCATGCCCGGGATCGACCGGCGCACCATGCGCCAGCTCGACGCCGAGACCCGGCGGATGCTCGCCAAGGCATTCGCGATCGCGAGGGAGCAGCAATGCGAGATCAGCCTGCCGGCGCGCGAGGAGGCGAGGATCGGCCGCCGCGGCCTCGGCCGGACGCTGCTGCTGGCCTCGGGCGCGGCCGTGGTGCTGGCGCTCGCCGCGGCGGTGCCGCATCTCTGATGCAAGCGTCCCCTTCGGCAAGCCGGAACAGGTCTCTGTTTCACGCACGGCCACCCCACCAGCCCCGCGCGCGGCCGCCGCGTCGGTTCATCCAATCGTAACCGGGACGGGCGAGACTCGGCGGATGGCGGACCGGGTCTTCGAGATCCTGCTGCACGCTGAGACCTCCACACGCTTCGGTGCGCGCGGGCGCTGGTATCTCGCCGATGCCAACACGGATCGGCGGGTCGCCGAGCGCATCTTCACCGAGCTCTGCGAGCGCTATCCGCAGGCCGGCATCGCGATCGCGATCGTGCTGTCGGAGCTGAACCGCGAGACCGGCCTCTATCACGACCGCGTGGTGCAGAGCCGCGGCGGCGTGCCGCTGATCAGGCGCGCCGAGGTCCGGCGGCTGACCGAGGAGGCACGGCGCGAGATCGCGCGCGCCCACGCGCCGGAGGCTGCGGCGAAGGACATCGATCTCGGCCGCAGCCAGGCGGGGGCCGTGCCGTCATCCGGCTCGCCCTGGCCCTGGATCGCTGCCGCCTGCTTGGGCATGGCGGTGTTCGCCGCGTTCCGCGGCGGGTTCTGAGGGCGCGCACTCCGCTGAGGCTTGACACATCGACGGTCAAGGCATATGTGCGTCGAATGGCTCGCCCTTCAATGCATACGACCACGACGGATCGCCCGAAGATGGACTACACCGACCCGGCCTATTGGAACGGCATCATCCGGATGAGCCTGTCCAAGTTCTTCATCCTGTGCGTGCTCCACCAGAAACCGATGCATGGCTACGAGCTGGCGCGCGCGGTGGAGCGCACCACCAATGGCTGCTGCGCCCCGACCGAGGGGACGATCTACCCCGTGCTGCGTGAGTTCGAGGACGGCGGCTACGTCACCGTCCAGTCCGCGACCGTCCAGGGGCGGGAGCGCAAGGTCTATGCGCTGACCGACCGCGGGCGCGCGGCGTTCCAGGTGGCGGTGCAGTCGTGGATGGAGGTCACGCGCTGCCTGATCGACTCCGAACGTGTCGCCTGCGCGCCCGGCCAGGGCGCGACGTGCTGCCCATGAGTCCGTTCGCAGGCGCAAATACATCGATGATCGATGCAACGATGGACAAGGATAACGCCATGACCCAGGATCTCCCCGTTGCCGTGATCGGCGCCGGCCCTGTCGGCCTCGCCGCCGCCGCCCGTCTGGTCGAACGCGGCCTGACGCCGCTCGTGGTCGAGCGCGGGGCCTCCGTGGGCGCCGCGCTGCGCGCTTGGGGCCATGTGCGACTGTTCTCGCCCTGGCGCTACACGATCGACGAGGCGGTGCGCGCCCTGCTGGCGCCGACGGGCTGGATCGAGCCTGATCCGGACGCGTTCCCCACCGGCGCCGAGATCGTGCGTGACTACCTCGTCCCGCTCGCTCGCCATCCCGCACTCGCGCCGCACCTGCTCCTCGGCGCCGAGGTCACGGCGATCACCCGCGATGGCCTGGACAAGACGCGTTCCGCCGATCGCGCGGCGCGCCCCTTCCTCGTCCGCTGGCGCGACGCTCGCGGTGGCGAACACACGAGGCGCGTGCGCGCGGTGATCGACGCCTCCGGCACGTGGTTCCAGCCCAACCCGATGGGGGTGGACGGCCAGCCGGTGCCGGGCGAGGCGGTGGTGCACGCCCGCATCGCCTACGGCATCCCCGACGTGCTCGGCGCCGAACGCGACCACTATGCCGGGGCGCGTGTGCTGCTGGTCGGGGGCGGCCACTCCGCGATCAACGCGGCACTCGACCTGCTGCGGCTGCGCGAGCAGGCACCCGGCACCGAACTGATCTGGGCGCTCCGCCGCCGCGCCCTCGACCGGCTCGTCGGCGGGGGCGCGAACGACCAGCTCCCGGCGCGCGGCGCACTCGGCCTCGCCGCCCAGCGCGCGATCGCCGAGGGCGCGCTGACCCTGCTCGCGCCCTTCTCCGCGGCGGCGATCGCGCGGCGCGGCGACGCCGTGGAGGTGGACGGCACCCACGACGGACGCCCGGTCACGCTGACGGCGGACCGGATCATCGTCGCGACCGGGTTCCGGCCCGATCTCACCCCGTTGCGCGAGCTGCGCGTCGCCCTCGATCCCGCGCTCGAGGCGCCGCCCGCGCTGGCACCGCTGATCGACCCGAACCTGCATTCCTGCGGCACCGTACCGCCGCACGGCGCGGCCGAGCTTGCCCACCCTGAGCCCGGGTTCTGGATCGTCGGCGCCAAGTCCTATGGCCGTGCGCCGACCTTCCTGATGATCACCGGCTACGAGCAGGTCCGCTCGGTGGTGGCCGCGATCGCCGGCGACCATGCAGCCGCGCGTGACGTGCGGCTGGTGCTGCCCGAGACGGGTGTCTGCGGCGTCCGCGATGCCGGCGCCACTCCTGCGGGCTGCTGCGGTGGCCCAGCACCTGTCGGGGCCGAGGCGTGCTGCGTCGCCGATCTGGAGGCCAAGCGCCAGGGCGAAGCGGGCTGCGGCTGCGGGGCGTCGGCGTCGCTGGCCGCTTGACCTCATACCAGCCCCCCGGAGGTTTGACCGTCGGCGGGCTGGTATGGGGTTGGTTTCGCGCGCGGCCGCCCCACCAGCCCCGCGCGCGATACCCTCCGCACAAAGGTCAAGCCTTTGTGCTCCGCGTCTCAGGGCGCCGAGAAGCCACGGCTGAGCGCGTCCGCCATGGTGCCGATCAGCGTCTCGCGCGGGCTCCAGGGGAAGTCGGGCTTGGTGATCAGCAGCGAGACGAGGCCGTGGCCTGCCGCCCAGATCGCCTCGGCGACCGCCTGCGGCTCGGCCGGCCGGAACACGCCGAGCGCGATCAGCCGGGCCACCTCCTGTTGCAGCGCGCCGAAGGTCGCCTGGCCGGACGGCGCCACCGGCACGCCCGGCTCGCCGGGCCGGTGACCCGCCACACCCGTGATCGGTGTCATGAAGATCACGCGGTACTCGTCCGGGTGACTGAGTCCCCAGTCGAGATAGGCGGTCATCACCCCGTGCAGCCGCGCGCGCGGATCGGGATCGCCCTCGGCGCGGGCGAGTGCGGCGCGGAACGCGCCGAGCAGGCCGTGGAACAGCTCATCGGCGACGGCGGCCATCAGCGACAGCCGGTCGGGGAAGTAGAGATAGAGCGCGGCCGCGGAGACGCCGGCGAGGCGGGCGACCCGGCGCATGGTCAGCGCCTCGAAGCCCTGGCGCAGCACGATCCGCTTCGCCGCCGCGACCACCTGGCGGCGGCGGTCCTCGGCACTGCGCCGGCGCCGCTTCGCCGGCCGTCTCGGTGCTGCCTTCCCCGGCATCGCGACTCCGTGACCTGAACGATGTTCACTTTAACGGTTGCGCGGTTGCGCGCAAGCCCATACATGAACACCGTTCATATGAACGATGTTCATGGTGAGGTCACGATGATCCGCATCGCACTGCGCATGCTGACGGGCGACACGGCCAAGTATGTCGGGCTGGTGTCCGGCGTCGCCTTCGCGGTGATGCTGATGGCGCAGCAGGCCTCGATCTTCGTCGGTCTGATGCTGCGCACGGCGGCACAGGTGATCGACGTGGTGGACGCGGATCTGTGGGTGATGGACCCGCGCGTGATCTATGTCGAGGAGATCGAGCCGCTGCCGGAGACCGAGCTCTGGCGCGTGCGCGGCGTGGCCGGTGTCGATTGGGCCACACCGTTCTTCAAGGGGCTGACGGTCGCGCGCGCGCCCGACGGGCGGCTCCAGCAGGTGTTCGTGCTCGGTGTGGACGATGCGAGCCTCGCCGGCGGCCCGCCGGTGATGCTGCAGGGCTCGGTCGAGGACCTCCGCCGGCCGGGCGCCATCGTGCTCGACCGGGTCGGTGCGCTCTTCATCTGGCCCGGCGAGCAGCCGATGCCGGGCAAGGTGCTGGAGATGGCCGACCGGCGCGCGACGGTGGTGGGTATTGCCGAAGCGTCCGCCCCGTTCACCACCTTCCCCGTCGTCTACACGCGCTACTCCGAGGCGCTCCGCTTCGCGCCGCCGCCAAGAAAGCCGCTCTCCTACATCCTGGTGCGCGCGCGGGCGGGCGAGGATCTCGGCACGCTTGCGCAACGCATCGAGGCCGAGACGGGCCTCGTCGCGCTGCGCTGGCAGGACTTCGCCTGGCGCACCATCCGCTACTACCTCACGCGCACCGGCATCCCGGTGAACTTCGGCATCACGGTGGCCCTCGGCTTCATCGTCGGCGCCGCCGTGGTCGGCCAGACCTTCATGATCTTCGTGCTCGAGAACCTGCGCCAGTTCGGCGCGCTCAAGGCGATGGGCGTCTCGAACGGCACGCTCCTGCGGATGGTGCTGGCCCAGGCTTTCGCCGTCGCCGCGGTCGGCTACGGCATCGGCATCGGGCTTGCCGCCGTGTTCTTCGAGGTGACCGGGCGCTTCAACGTCGACCTGCGCGGCTTCTTCCTGCCGTGGTGGGTCGCCGCGATCGTCGCCGGTGCGGTGGTGCTGATCATCCTCGTCTCGTCGGTGTTCTCGATCCGCAAGGCGCTCACCCTCGATCCCGCGGTGGTGTTCAAGTGAGCGAAGCGGTCGTCACAGCGCGCGGCGTCTCCAAGGACTTCCCGTCGGGAGACGGCACGATCCGCGTGCTGCACGGCATCGACCTCGCGGTGCGCTCGGGCGAGATGCTGCTGCTGGTCGGGCCGTCCGGCTGCGGCAAGACCACGCTGATCTCGATCCTCGCTGGCATCCTCTCGGCGACCGAGGGCGCGATCGACGTGCTCGGCCAGGACGTGCGGCACCTGAAACCATCGGCCGCGGCGAAGTTCCGCCGCGAAACGGTCGGCTTCATCTTCCAGCAGTACAACCTGCTGCCGAGCCTGACCGCGGCCGAGAACGCCGCGATCCCGTTGGTGGTGCGCGGCGAGCGGCTCGATCGCGCGACGCGGAAGGCGCGGGTCGTGCTGGAGGGGCTCGGCATGGGTGCGCATGCCGACAAGCCGCCGAAGCAGCTCTCGGGCGGGCAGATGCAGCGCGTCGCGATCGCGCGCGCGCTGGTGCACGAGCCGCCCTTCATCGTCTGTGACGAGCCGACCGCGGCGCTGGATGCCGCCTCGGGCCATGAGGCGATGCGGCAGCTGCGCGAGACCGCCGTGCGGCCCGGCCGCGCGGTGGTGGTCGTGACGCATGATCCGCGCGTGTACGGCTTCGCCGACCGCATCGCGCGGATGGAGGACGGGCGGATCGTCGAACTCGCCGAGGACGCGGACGCGATCCGCCGCATGACGGAGCATTGAGCGATGGCCCGACGCAGCCCGTTCCGCTTCACCCTGCCGCTGCTCGCGCTCGCGGGTATGGTGTTCGCCGCCTGGTCGATCGCCTCGCAGCCCGGCACGCCGCCGCGCGCCGAGCCGCCCTCTGCGCCGCCGCGCAACCCGTTCCCCACGGCAGTGGCGGGGCTCGGCGAGGTCGAGCCCGTCTCGGAAACGATCGCGATCGGCACCGATCTCGCGGGCCTGATCGCTGCGGTGCACGTCCGCCCGGGCGAGCGGGTCGCCGCGGGTGCGCCACTCCTCTCGCTCGACGATCGACGCCTGCGCGCTGTCGTGGCCGAAGCCGAGGCCGCACTGATCGCCGCGCGCGCGAGCCGTGACGAGGCCGAGGCCAGCCTGGTCAGCGCCGAAGCCGAGCGTCGCCGGGCTCGGCTCGACGCCGAGCGCTACCGGACCCTCTCGCGTGGCGAGGTCGCGGCCAGCCGCCAACGCGTCGAGTCCGCGGATGCGGACGCGCGCAAGGCCGAGGCGACCGTCGCGCTCGCCCGTGCGCGCATCGCCGCCGCCGAGGCCGCCGCGCAGCAGGCGGACGCGGCGCTGACCCGCGCCCGCGTCGACCTCGACAAGACCGTCCTGCGCGCCCCCATCGCCGGCACGGTGTTGCGCCTCAACGCCCGGCCGGGCGAGTACGCGCAGCCGGGTGCGGCGGAGTCGCTGATCGTGTTCGGTGACGTCTCGGTGCTGCATGTGCGCGTGCAGGTGGACGAGACGGATGCGCCCCGCCTGCGCGCCTCGGGCAGCGCGGTCGCGTTCCTGCGCGGTGACGGCACGCAATCGGCCGAGCTTGCCTTCGTGCGGATCGAGCCGCTCGCTCGCCCCAAGCGGTTCCTCTCCAACGCACCGGGCGAGCGGGTGGACACGCGCGTGGTCGAGGCGATCTACCGTCTTGTGCCGGACGCGCTGCCGGTGCAGGTCGGTCAGATGCTCGACGTATTCGTCGAGGCCGCACCACGCGCGGCGGCAGTGGCCGCGCGGTAGCTCAGCCGAGACCGAGCAACGCGTAGATCCGCCGTGCGTACTCGCCGAACTCTTGCGTCGTCTTCATCGCGAGCGTGCGGGGCCGGGGCAGCGTCACCGCAATGTCGTCGGCCATGCGCGCGGGCCCCGCGGTCAGCACCACCACCCGGTCGCCGAGGAACACCGCCTCGGCAATGCCGTGGGTGACGAACAGGATCGTTGCCCCCGTCTCGGCGCGGATGCGCAGCAGTTCGAGGTTCATCCGCTCGCGCGTCAGCGCATCGAGCGCGCCGAACGGCTCGTCCATCAGCAGCAGCTTCGGTCCGTGGATCAGCGCACGCGCGATCGCCGCGCGCTGCTGCATCCCGCCCGACAGCTCGGCCGGGTACTTGTCCTCGGTGCCCGCCAGCCCGACCAGCGAGAGGAGCGCGCACGCACGCTCGCGCGCGGCGCGCGCCGGCAGGCCGAGGATCTCGGCCGGCAGCAGCACGTTGCCCAGCACCGTGCGCCACTTCAGCAGCAGCGCCTGCTGGAACACCATGCCGATGTCGCGGGCGGGATCGAACGCGGTTCCGGGCGCGCCGATCGTCACCTCGCCGCCGTCGTGCCCATGCAGCCCGGCGACGATCTTGAGCAGCGTGGTCTTGCCGCAACCGGAAGGGCCCACCAGCGAGACGAGCTCGCCCGCGTGCACGTCGAAGCTTGCCTCCGACACCGCGAGATGCTCCACCCCGCCGGCGCGGTAGATCTTGCGCACGTCGCGCAGCCGGATCAGCGGCGGCCCGGTCTCCCCCATGGCGGCAGTCTCGCGGGCGGGCGCGTCGCCGACAAGCCGCATTGCCCGCCGACCGCCTGCGCGCTAGCGTCACGCGACCGAAAGGGAGAGGAGCCTTGCTCGCGCAGGTGTGGCGGATCGCGTCGTGGTACCTGCCGAGCGCGCTGGCGCTGACCGCGCTGTTCCTGGCCTGGCATTTCGGCGTCGTGCTCTCGGGGGTGAAGGTGTTCATCCTGCCGGGTCCGCTCGATGCGCTCGCCGCACTCGCCGATGCGCGCTACCAATGGGGCACCAACCTGGAGGCGACGCTGCTCGCGGTGGCGGGCTCGTTCGTCGCCTCGGCCGTGCTCGGCGTCCTGCTCGCGGTGGTCGTCGTCTGGCACCCGGTGCTGGAGCGCACCGTGCTGCCGCTGCTGGTGCTGTTCAACACCCTGCCGAAGATCGCGCTCGCGCCGGTGTTCCTGCTCTGGCTCGGCTACGGAATCGTGCCGAACATCGTGATCGGCGTGACGGTCGCGTTCTTCCCGGTCGTGATCAGCACTGCGGCCGGGCTGAAGGCAGTGGAGCCCGATCTGCTCGACCTGGTGCGGGTGATGCGCGCGGGCAAGCTGACCGTGCTCCGGCGCATCCGCTTCCCCTCGGCGCTGCCCTACATCTTCGCGGGCCTCAAGATGAACGCCTCGATGTCGGTGGTGGGCGCGATCGTCGGCGAGTTCGTCGCCTCGGAGCGCGGGCTCGGCGCGGTGATCCTCGCCGCGGGCGTCACGCTCGACACCGCGGGCATCTTCGCCTCGCTGATCCTGATCTCGGTGGTGGGGCTCGGCGCCTATGCGCTGGTGGTCGTGGCCGAACGGCTCGCGATGCCCTGGGAGCACCGCCGCCCGGCCACAGCCTGAACACGGGAAAGGAAACGCCATGACCACACGCCGTACCCTGATCCGCGCAACAGCACTCGGCGCGCTCGCCGCCCCGGTCGTCGGCCGGGCGGGCTTCGCGCAGCCACGCAAGGTGACGCTGCAGCTCAACTGGTTCCCCTCGGGCGATCACAGCGCCCTGTTCCTCGCCAGGTCGCGCGGCTGGTACGCCGAGGCCGGGATCGACCTCGCCATCCAGCGCGGCCAGGGCTCGGCCGACACGGTGCAGCGGGTCGAGATCGGCCAGGCGGAGTTCGGCCAGGCCGACACACCGACCATCATCACCGGCGTGGGCCGCGGCGCCTCGCTCCAGGTGATCGGAATCGTGCTCGACAAGGCCGGCAACAACGCGTTCTTCCGCAAGGACAGCGGCATCGCGAAACCTGCCGATCTCGCCGGCAAGAAGGTCGCGCTGCCGCCGGGCGATTCCCACCGCGTGCTCTGGCCGGCCTTCGCGCGCGCCAACGGGCTGAACCCGGAGGCGATCACCATGGTGAACGTGCGCCCGGAGGGAAAGCAGGCCGCGGTCGCAACCGGCCAGACCGAGGTCAGCTTCGATCAGTACACGGGCTACCCGCTGTGGGAGAAGACGCTCGGCAAGGGCAATGTCGGCAACCTGCTCTGGGCCGACTACGGGCTGCAGCTCTACGGCTTCGCCTACTTCGCCAAGCCGGAGTTCCTGGCCGCGAATGGCGCGCTCGCACGCGGGTTCCTGGCTGCCACCTATCGCGGTTGGGCGGCCGCGCAGGCCGATCCGCGCGCGGCGGTCGAGGCGCTCGCCAATGACGTCGGCGCGGGGATCGACCGGACCGCATTGCTCGAGGCGATGCCGTATGTGATGGACCTTGCGATCACCGAACGCGCGCGCGCGAACGGCATCGGCTGGATCGACGAGGCGCTGATGGCGAAGACGATCGAGATCACCCTGACGGCGCAGACGCTGCCGAACACGCCGACCGCAGCGGCGATCGGCACGAACGCCTTCAACCCCAAGGTGATGCCGGCAGCCTAGCGGCTACTGCACCGTCGCTGCCGTCTGCGCCGCGCGCAGCGCAGCGGCCAGCACATCGAGCAGGTCGGCGCGGGTGAACGGCTTGCGCAGCTGCGGCACGACGACATCCTCGGATGCCGTGTCGTCGAAGCCCGTCATCAGCACCGCCGGCAGGCCGGGGCGGAGGGCACACGCCTCGGCCACAAGCGCGTGGCCGTCGAGCCGGCCGGGCATGCGGATGTCGCTCAGCAGCAGGTCGACGCGCACGCCGTAGCGCAGCAGCGCCATCGCGGACTCGCCATCCGCGACCGCATTCACGTCCATGCCGGCCTCGCGGCAGATCCGCTCGATCAGGGCGCGCAGTGGCGCCTCGTCCTCGACCACCAGCACCCGCGCCCCGGCGAGCACGCCGTGATCGGCCGAGCGGATCTCGCCCGGCACGCCCTCCTCCTCCGCGACCGGCAGCCAGACCGTGACTGTGGTGCCGGCCCCTTCGGTGCTGTCGATCCGCACCTCGCCGCCCGACTGGCGCGCGAAGCCGTACACCATCGCGAGCCCCAGCCCGGTGCCCTTGCCCGCGCCCTTGGTGGTGAAGAACGGCTCGAAGGCGCGCGCCAGCACCTCCGGGGACATGCCGTGCCCCTCGTCCTCGACCGTCAGGCGCACATGCGGCGCAAGGACAAGCCCGACCGAGTCGGCCTCCTCGGGCGAGGCGCGTGCCGCGCGGATCGTGACCTGGCCGCCCTCGGGCATCGCATCGCGCGCGTTCAGCACCAGGTTCACCAGCGAGGTCTCGAGCTGCGCGGCATCCGCGAGGGCGGCGGGCGTGTCAGGGGCCACCTCGGTGCGCAGCACGATCCGCCCGCCGAGCGCGCGGCGCAGCAGCGCATCGAGCCCGCCGATGAGCGGCCCGAGCGGCACCGCCGCCGGACGCAGCGACTGGCGCTGGGCGAACGCGAGCAGGCCGCGCGTCAGCTTCGCGCCCTGGCCGACCGCATGGAGCGCCGCATCGGTCAGCTCCTGCGGCTCACCCTCCGCGGCGAGCTCGCGGACCAGTTCGAGGTTGAGCCCGATCACCGAGAGCAGGTTGTTGACGTCGTGCGCGATCCCGCCGGTCAGCTCGCCCAGCGCGTTGAGCCGCTGGGCACGCTCCAGCCGCTCCTCCTGCTCGACGCGCTCGGTGACGTCGGTGGAGATGCCGACCAGCGCCACCTTCGTGCCGTCGGCCGCGCGCTCCAGCCCGACGGTCGAGCTGCGATGGCGGATCGCGCCGTCCGGCCGGCGGATGCGATAGGTCATGCTGGCCTGCTCGCCGGTCGCCGCGACACGATCCAGCGTGGCCCGCACGAGCTTCTGGTCCTCGTCCGGCATCAGCGCCAGCACGGTCGCGACGGAGGCGGTGAAGGTCCTGGGGTCTGCGCCGATCTGGTCGTAGATCGCGTCGCTCAGCTCGAACGCGTCGCCGCCGATCGGCAGGCGCCAGAAGCCGAGCCCGGCCACGCGGCCGGCCTCGGCGAGCTGGCGCTGCTGGCGGTCGAGCCGCGCGCGCGCCTCGATCTCGGCGGTGACGTCCTGGGCGATGCCGTAGACCGTGACGACGCCGTCCGCGCCGCGCTCGATCCCGACGGAATCGCGGATCCAGCGCCATGACCCTTCGGGGCGGCGGATCCGGATGGTGATGGTCTGGTTCTCGCCGGTCGCATGCAGCCGCGTGCGCGCCTCCTGCCACTGCGCCACGTCATCGGGATGCATGCGGTCGCGGATCAGCGCCAGCGTCGGCACGACGCTGCCGGGCTCGAGCGAGTAGTAGCGGTACACCTCGTCCGACCAGACGATCGTCTCCTCGTCCAGACGGCGGCGCCAGAAGCCGAGCCGCGCGACGCGTCCGGCATCGGCCAGCAGCTTGTCGCGCTGGCGCAACTGCTCGGCCGCCTCGACCTCCTCGGTCACGTCCTGCGACAGGCCGGTGACGGCAAGCTTCGGCCCGTCGGGCGCGCGTTCGAGCCCGGCGACGATACGCAGCCACCGGACCGTGCCGTCGGGGCGGCAGACACGGAATGTCACCGTCTCGCTCGCGCCGGTCTCGACGATGCGCCGACCGGCATCCTCGACGCGGCCGACGTCCTCCGGGTGCATCATCGCGCGGAACGCCGAGACGTCGAGCGGGCCGCTGTCCGGGGGCAGGCCGAACTGGCGCAGCTTCTCCTCGGTCGCGACCATCTGGGTGCCATCGAGCGCGCGGCGGTAGAAGCCGATATGCGCGACGCGGCCGACCTCGCGCAGCCGGCGCGCCTGCTCGGCGATCTGCTCGCGCGCCTTGACCTCCTCGGTCACGTCCTGCGCCACGCCGACGACCGCGATCGGCGTTCCGTCGGGCTGTCGCTCCAGGCCGGACACGACACGGCGCCAACGCACCCGCCCGTCCGGACGGATGATCCGGTAGGTATCGGTGCCGGCCTCGCCCTGCTCGTCGATCCGTCGGACCGCCTCATCGAACTCGGGCCGGTCGTCCGGGTGCACCATGGCGCGGACAGCCGCCACGGTGGGCACGAACTGCGCCGGCTCGACACCGAAGTCGCGGTAGATCTCATCGGTCCAGACGGACGGGCTACCGTCCAGCACGCGGCGGAAGAAGCCGATCCGACCGACCCGGCGCGCGGCATCGAGGAAGCGCTGCTGGCGTTCGAGCTGCTCGCGCCGCTCGACCTCCTCGGTGACGTCCTGGCTCACGCCGACCAGACCGACCGGCTTGCCGTCCGGCCCGCGTTCGATCGCGGCCGTGGCGCGTCGCCAGCGCACCTGTCCGTCGGGGCGGATGATGCGGTACGTGACCGTGCCGCTCTCGCCGACCGCCTGCAGTCGCGCCACCGCGCCGTCCATGATCGGGTGGTCGTCGGGGTGCATCATCGCGCGCACGGCGGCGCGCGTGGGCGTGAAGCTGGCCGGATCGACGCCGTAGCCGGCGTAGATCTCCTCGGTCCAGGTGTAGGTGTCGCTCTCGATCGCGCGCCAGTAGAACCCGACATGGCCGACGCGGCGCGCCGCGTCGAGGTAGCGCCGCTGGCGCTCGCGCTGCTCGCGCCCCTCGACCTCCTGCGTGACGTCCTGGGTGACGCCGATCAGGCCGATCGGCACGCCGTCGGCATTGCGCTCCAGCCCGCTGACCGTGCGGCGCCAGCGCAGCGTGCCGTCGGGCCGGATGATGCGGAAGGCGGTCGTGCGGCTCTCACCGGTGCGGCGCACGTGCTGGCCGCCTTCGAGCACCGCCGCGCGGTCGTCCGGATGGATCAGCGCGAACACGTTGGCGCGCGTCGGGTCGAACGTCGCCGGGTCGAGGCCGTACTCGGCGTAGAGCCCGTCGGTCCAGGTGTAGCGCTCGCCATCGAGGGGCAGGCGCCAGTAGTTCAGCCGGCCGATCCGCCGCGCGGCCTCGAGGAACTGCTGCTGGCGCTCCACCTGCTCGCGCGCCTCGACCTCCGCGGTCACGTCCTGGAACAGCCCCGAGATCGCGGCGGGCGAGCCATCGAGCGCACGCTCAAGGCCGATCGTCGCGCGCAGGCGCCTGAGCGCGCCGTCGGGCCGGATGATCCGGTAGGTCAGGGTGGCGGACTCGCCCTCCTCGATGACCCGCCGCACGGCCTTCTCCTGTGCGGCGAGGTCCTCGGCATGCACCAGCCCCCTGAGGCTGGTCAGATCGAGCGGCGAACCGGGTCGCAGCCCGTGCTGGGCGAGGAACTCGGCGGTGCAGTCGATCGCGCCGGTGGTGATGTCGCGGCGGTAGAAGCCGATCCTCGCGGCCCGACCCGCCTCGGCGATCTGGCGCTCCTGGCGCGCGAGCTGCTCGGTGGCCAGCCGCTGCTCGGTGATGTCCTGGCTGATTCCGGAGACCGCAATGGGCTCGCCGTCGGGACCGTGCTCGATCGCGATCGAGACCCAGCGGAAGCGGACCTCGCCGTCAGGCCGGCGGATGCGGTAGACGACGCTGCCAGGTTCGCCGGACTGCCACACACGCTCCGCCGCCGCGCGGGTGGCATCGCGGTCCTCGGGCAGAATCCGTTCATACAGCGCATCGAGTGTGGGCACGAAGCTCTCGCGCGTCTCGCCCATCTGCCAATAGACCGCGTCGGTCCATTCCAGGACGTCCGACCCCTTGCGCAGGCGCCAGAATCCGAGCCCGGCGACGCGCCCGGCCTCGGCGAGCTGGAGCTGCTGCTGGGTCAGCGCCGCGTGCATCTGCTGGCGGTCGGTGATGTCCTGGCTGACGCCGGCGAGTGCGACGATCCGGCCCGCCTCGTCACGCTCCGCGCCGGTGAGGGACCAGCGTACGCGCAGCGCGCCGTCTCCCCGGCGGAACCGGTAGACGTAGGACTCGCTCTCGCCGGTCTGGCGCACGCGGCGGATCGTCGCCTCGACCTGAGCCCGGTCCTCCGGCTCGATCATCGGCAGGATCGAGGCGAGCCGCGGCTCGAAGGTCAGCGGATCGACGCCGTACTGGCGGTAGCTCTCCTCGCTCCACTCGAACAGGTCCGAGTCCGCGGGCAGGCGCCAGAACGCGAGACCGGAGAGCCGCACCGCGTCGGCGATCTGGCGCTCCTGCCGGCTCAGCCGCTCGCGTGCCGCGTGGATTTCCGTGACGTCGGTGATCGCGCCGTAGACCGGACCGTCGCCGTTCGGCCCCGGCAGCTGGATCGCGCGGTCCTCGACCCAGCGGACCGAGCCGTCCGCCCCGATGACGCGGTACTCGTGGCGCCAGCCAACGTTCAGGTCGGCGGTGCGGTATGACGCCTTCAGCCCCTCGCGGTCGTCCGGGTGCACGACGGTCTTGCGCCAGGCGTTCGGCTCGGCCTCGAGCTCCGCGATCGATCGGCCGGTGAGGCGCTCGGCGAAGTCGCCGCGATACTCGGTGCGCGCCTGCGCGCCGCGGCGGACCCAGAGGCCGATGCCGAGGCTGTCGGCGATCGCGCTGGTCTCGCGCTCGCGCAACGCGAGATCGGCGAGCGCGGAGTCGAGCCGCCCGATCGTGCGCGACAGCCGTACGGCGAGCAGCAGCAGCGCCACCGCGAGAATGGTGCCGGCGAGACCGACCGGCACGGCGACCCGCGCCCAGGCGCCGACCACCGAGGCGCGCGTGATCCCGGTGAGCACGATCGCCCGGCCCCGGTCGGCGACATGCCAGGCGGCGAGCAGCGGCTCGCCGCCCGGAATGCCCACGGTCCGGAACCGGCCGGACACGGGCGGCGGATCGGCGCCGGTAAGCTCGGGCGGCAGCGCGATCGTTCCCGCCTCGCCCGGCACTCCCTCGGGCAGCGGACGCTGTTCCAGCACGACCCGATCGTCGCGCAGCAGCAGCACGACCACGTTGTCCGGCAGGTCCATCGCCGGCAGCAGGCCGCGTGTCTCGAAGGTCGGCAGGATCGCGGCGACCACGCCCGCGAAGCCTCCGGCGGCATCGAGCAGCGGGCGGCTCAGGGCGATGATCGCCCGGTCGGCAATATTGCCGAGCCGGCCCAGATAGGGGGGGCTGATCGACAGCCGCGCGGATGGCTCGGCCGCGATGGGCGCGAACAGGGGGCGGTCGGCAAGATTGGCGCGCTCGGTCCTCGCGGGCGGCACACGCGAGGTCGCGACCAGCCACCCCGCCTGGTCGAGCACCACGAACGCGTTGGTGTCCCGGCTGAGGTCGCGCGCTTCCACCAGGGCGGCGTGCACTGCCTCGCGGTAGCTCGGCTCGTCGAGGCGCTCCGGGGCGATCCGCGCCGCGAGGCCCATCAGCGCGAAGTCGATCCCCTCGACGCGGCGCGACACCGCCTCGGCGGTGCCGGCGGCGAGGATGCGCGCCCGGTTTTCCGACGCGTCGAGCTCATGCTGGAGGTTCTGCCCGAGCAGCACCGCGACCCCGGCCAGCAGCCCCGCCGCCAGGGCGGCCGCCCCCAGGGGAAGGGCGTTCGCGAGCCGCCGCGCCGGCCTCTCCAAGTCGCGCGTCACGACGCCGGCGGGAGCCCCGACGCCTGCTGGAGGAAGCTGCGCAGCGCCGCGGCGGCGAACGGCTTGGGCTGCGTCATCACCCGCTTGAGCCCGCTGCGCTCGGCGGTCTGCAGGGCGAGCCGCAGCAGCGTGTCGCCGTAGCCGGACATGATCAGCACGGGCGAGTCCGGGGCGGCGGCGCCGAGCCGGCCGAGCACGTCCAGGCCGCTGCCCTCCGCCAGCATGCAGTCCACGATCACGGCGTCCGGCTGCATGGACTCCAGCGCATCGACGAACTGCGCCGTATCGACGCAGGCATGAACGACCCAGCCCTCGGCCTGGGCGACGGTCGCGACCACGCGGGCGAGCGCGGGATTGTCCTCGAGCAGCAGCAGATGCACGGCCGCTCGGTCGGCTGCGGTGGGCTGCGGAGGCGTGTCGCTCGTCGGACTCGTCATCACCGAATCACCATTGAAACAGACCCGCCAGTATCGGCCATGGCGTGCACCTCAGCCAAACGACATCTACGCGAGTCTGCTATGGCAGCGCAACTTTTGCGCGAGCGTCTGCGCGCAGCCGCGTGTCGTGGCCGGGCCGCGCGGAGAGTGTTTCGGCTCAGGGGACCAGCAGCTCGATCAGGAATGGTCCCTTCCGGCCCATCGCCCCACGCAGCAGGTCGGCGAGCGCATCCAGATCAGGGGCGACCGCGCCCTCCACCCCCATGCCCTCGGCGATCTTCACCCAGTCGATGTCCGGGTTGCCGAGATCGAGCATGTCGAGCGCGGTGCGGCCGGGATTGGCGCCGACATGCATCAGCTCGTGGCGCAGGATCGCGTATTTGCGGTTCGAGAAGATGACGATGCAGGTGTCGCAGCGCTCACGCGCCATGGTCCAGAGCGCCTGCACCGTGTACATGCCGCTGCCGTCCGCCTGCAGCCCGATCACCTTGCGGTCAGGGCAGGCGATCGCGGCGCCGAGCACGAGCGGCAGGCCCTCGCCGATCGAGCCGCCGGTGAGCTGAAGCCAGTCATGTGGCGGCGCGCTGTGGGTGGCGGCGAAGAATCCGCGGCCGGTGGTCACCCCCTCATCGACGATGATCGCGCCCTCGGGCATCAGCGCACCCACCGTCGCCGCGATCCCCTCGGGGGTGATCGCGCCGCCCGGTGCGCGCGGCCGCTCGCCGCCGTTCGGCGCAGGCGGGGCGACGCCGGCGGCGACGTCCTCGGCGAGCGCCTCGATCGCACCCAGCACGTCCTGGTCGGGCCGCGCCAGCACGTGCACCGCCGAGCCCTCGGGCAGCAGCGAGCCGGGCTTGCCGGGATAGGCGAAGAACGCGACCGGGTGCTTGGCGCCGACCAGGATGCAGGCCTCGTAGGCGGCGAGCCTCGCCAGCGCCATGTCGACCGGGTAGGGCACGCGCTCGATCGGGTAGCGGCCCTGGCCGCGCGCTGTGCGGGCGTTCGACATCTGCGCCAGCACGCCGCAGCCGGTCGCGGCGGCGATCCGGTACGCCGCACGCTGGCCCGCCTCGGTCAGCGCCGGGCCGGCGAGCAGCAGCAGCACCTTCGCGCCCTTGGCCCGCAGCGCCCGCGCCGCGGTCTCGAGCTGCTGCGGCGCCGGCGCGAGGCGCGGCGGCACGGGCAGCGGCGCGGCCGGGCCGGCGGAGGGCTCCCAGGCGGTGTCGGCGGGCAGGATCAGGGTGGCGATCTGGCCCGGCGCGGCGCGCGCGGCCTGCACCGCGGCCGCCCCATCGGCGGCGATGCCGCGCGACGACTGGCCGTAGCGCACCCAGTCGCTGAACGGCCGCGCGACGCCCTCCACATCCGCGGTGAGCGGCGCGTCCCACCGGCGGTGATAGGTTGCGTGGTCGCCGACGATGTTCACCATCGGGCTGCGCGCGCGCCGGGCATTTTGGATGTTCGAGAGCGCGTTGGCGAGGCCGGGGCCGCAGTGCAGCAGGGTGCAGGCGGGCTTCTCCGCCATCCGCGCATAGGCGTCGGCTGCCCCCGTCACCACCCCCTCGAACAGGCCGAGCACGCAGCGCATGCCGGGGATGCGGTCCAGCGCTGCGACGAAATGCATCTCCGAAGTGCCCGGATTGGCGAAGCAGGTGTCCACGCCGCTGTCCAGCAGCGTCTGCACCAGGCTCTCCGCGCCGTTCATGGTCTCCGCCCGCGCCTGCGTCCCGTCCATGGCTCCCTCCCTCGCGTCCGGCGCGAACCGGCCACAGGGTTTGCGTCGGGTCAAGGCGGCGCGGCGGGAATGCGCCATGATGGCGGCGTGGGAACGGAGCTGAACCGGCGCAACGCGCTGCTGGCCTGGGTCGCACTCGGGCTCGCGCTCGGCACGTCGCTGGCGGTCGCGGACCAGGCGGTCGCCGCGCGGCTCGTCTGGTCGGCGGCGGCGCTGCCGGTGGCGCTGCATGTCGGGCTCGCCGCCGCGCGCGCGCTGGCCGGCGGGCGCATGGGCGTCGATGTGATCGCGCTCGCCGCCATCCTCGGCGCGGTCGCGCTCGACGAGGCCGCCGCCGCCGCGGTGGTCGCGCTGATGGTCGCCGGCGGCGAGGCGCTGGAGGACTGGGCGCAGGGCCGCGCGAAGCGGTCGCTGACCGCGCTCGCCGCGCGCGCGCCGCGGCGGGCGGCCCGGCTGACCGACGACACGGTCGAGGAGATCGACGCCGCGGCGATCCGCCCGGGCGAGGAGCTGCGCAGCGGCGCGGTCAACGCCGGGGCCGCGTTCCGAATGCGCGCGACCGCCTAGGCGGCGCTGGACGAGAGCGCGCTCACCGGCGAGCCGCTGCCGCGCCGGCTGCGCCCGGGCGAGGAGCTGCGCAGCGGCGCGGTCAACGCCGGGGCCGCGTTCCGAATGCGCGCGACCGCCTCGGCCGGGGCCAGCACCTACGCCGCGATCGTGCGGCTGGCCGAGCAGGCGGCAGCCTCGCGCGCGCCGCTGACGCGGCTGGCGGACCGTTTCGCCGTGCTGTTCATCGCCGTCACCGCGGTCGTGTCGGGACTGGCCTGGGCGCTCTCGGGCGATCCGGTGCGGGCGCTTGCAGTGCTGGTCGTCGCGACCCCGTGCCCGCTCATCTTGGCCGCGCCGATCGCGCTCGTCGCCGGCGTCGGCCGGGCGGCGGCCCGCGGCATCGTGGTGAAGGGCGCGGGCGTGATCGAGCGCCTCGCGCGCATCCGTGTGGTGCTGTTCGACAAGACCGGCACGCTGACGCCCGGCCGGCCGCGTCTCGCCGCGATCGAGACGGTGCCGACGCTCCGGCGCGAGGCCGCGCTCAGGCTCGCCGCCTCGCTCGCCCAGGGCTCCACGCATCCGGTCTCGGCCGCGCTGGTGGCGGCAGCGCGCGAGCGGGGCCTCGCCGTGCCGGCGCCCGAGGCGGCCGCCGAGAGCGCCGGCGGCGGGCTCTCCGGCCACGTCGAGGGGCAGGCGGTGCTGCTCGGCTCCGAGGGGTTCCTGCGCGCGCGCGGCGTGGTTCCGCCCGAATCGCTGGCGATAGCGGCCTCGCTCGCGGTCGCGGGCAGCGTGGCCTGGCTCGCCACCGGCAGCCGGATGGTCGCGGCGTTCGTGATGGCGGACGGGCTGCGCCCCGAGGTGCGTCGCGCGGTGCGCCGGCTGCGGGCGCTGGGGGTCGAGCGGATCGGACTAGTGACCGGCGACCGCGCCGAGGCCGCGGCCGCGGTCGCGGCGGTGCTGCGGCTCGACGCGGTCCATGCCGGCTGCTCGCCGGAGGGCAAGATCGCCGCGGTGCACGAGGAGCGTGCGCGCGGATCCGTGGCGATGGTGGGCGACGGCGTGAACGACGCGCCCGCGCTCGCCGCCGCCGATGTCGGCATCGCCATGGGCGCGCACGGCACGGCCGCCGCGGCCGAGGCGGCAGACGCGGTGCTGCTGGTCGATCGGGTGGATCGCGCGGTCGAGGCGATCGCGATCGCGCGCCGGTCGCGAACGATCGCGGTCCGGGCGATCGTGCTGGGCATGGCGTTGTCGGGGGTGGCGATGGGCTTCGCCGCGTTCGGATACCTGCCGCCGCTGATCGGCGCCCTGGTGCAGGAGGGGATCGACGTCGTGGCGATCCTGTTCGCCTTGACCGCGCTGCGGCCCGGGCACGACGACGGCGCGCCCGCGCCGCTGCCCGACGAGGCCGGACTCGCCGACCGCGTGTCGGAGCATGCCGGGCTCCGCCGGCTCGCCGAGCGCATCCGCGAGGGGGCGGAGGCGGTCGGCGACGGTCCGGGGTCGCTCGGCGCCCTGGCGTCGCTGGAAGCCGCCCTGCGCGCCGAGCTGCTGCCGCACCAGGCGGAGGAAGAGGAGGCGCTCTATCCGGCGGCCGCGCGCCGTCTGGGCGGTCGCGATCCGATGGGGCCGCTCATCCGGATGCATGCCGAGATCGAGGCGCTGTGCCGCAGGCTGGCGACGTTGCTGCGCCTCGCCGAGCAGCAGGATGGGTGGAACGGCGCCTCGGCCGAGCTGCGACGCACCCTGTTCGCGCTGGAGGCGCTGATCACGCTGCATCTCGCCGCCGAGGAGGAGGCGCTGGCAGAGCTTGCGGCGGAGCGATGACCCCTGCCGTGCTGTATCGCGACGACGCGGTGCTGGTGATCGACAAGCCGGCCGGGCTGCCGGTGCATCGCGGCCCGCGCGGAGGTCCAAGCGTCGAGGACTGGCTGGAGGCGCTGCGCTTCGGCAAGCGGCGCCTGCCGCAGCCCGCGCACCGGCTGGACGCCGACACGGCGGGGTGTCTTGTGCTGGGGCGGACCAAGCCGGCGCTGGCAGCGTTGGGGCGGGCGTTCGCCGAGGGCGCGGTGGAGAAGGTCTACTGGGCCGTCGTGCGCGGCGGCCCGACGGCGGAGACCGGCGAGATCGCCCTGCCACTCGCGAAACGGAGCAGCCGTGGTTCCGGCTGGCGCATGGTGGTCGATCCGGCCGGCGCGCCGGCGCGGACGGCATGGCGCGTGCTCGGCCGGGGCGACGGCCGGACCTGGCTCGAGCTCCGCCCGCGCACCGGGCGGACACACCAGCTGCGCGTGCACTGCGCGGCAACCGGCTGGCCGATCCTCGGCGATCCGGTCTACGGCGTCGCCGCGCCCGGCGGCCTCGCGCTGCTGGCACGCGCCGTCTCGATCCCCGCGCTGGGCGTGCGGGCCGAGGCACCCGTGCCGGACCGGATGCGGGCGCTCGGCGTTGGGATGTAGCCACAGTTTGATTGGGGTGAAGGACCAATGGCCCTTCCCCCCAAAACCCCCTATCCCTTCGACATCCACTCCGGCCAGGGTCACCGCATGGACCGTGACATCATCATCTGCGAGGTCGGGCCCCGCGATGGGCTGCAGAACGCCAGGACCATCATGGCGACGGCCGACAAGCACCGCTGGATCGCCGCCCTCGCCGCCGCCGGCCTGCCCGAGATCGAAGTCGGCTCGTTCGTCCGGCCCGATCTCGTGCCGCAGCTCGCCGACACCGCCGACGTGGTCGCCCAGGCGCTGACCATCCCGGGCATCGTCGTCGTCGCGCTGGTGCCGAACGCCAAGGGAGCGGAACGCGCGATCGCCGCCGGCGCACACAAGCTCACCGTGCCGGTCTCGGCCTCGCGCGCGCACAGCCTGTCCAACGTCCGCATGGAGCCGCTCCAGGCGGTCGATCAGGTTCGCCGCATCATCGAGCTCGCCCGCGCCGCCCCGCACCGCCCCGCGGTCGAGGTCGGCATCTCCACTGCCTTCGGCTGCTCCATGCAGGGCGAAGTGCCGGAGGATGACGTGATCCGTCTTGCCGAGGCGCTGGTCGAGGCCGGGGCCGAGGATCTCTGTCTGTCCGACACCGTCGGCATGGCAAACCCGCGCCAGGTGAAACAGCTGATCGGGCGCACGCGCGCCGCCGTCGGCGACCGGCTCGGCGCGCTTCATCTGCACGACACGCGCGGGCGCGCGCTCGCCAACGCGCTCGCCGGCTACGAGGCCGGCATCCGTGCCTATGACGGCGCGCTCGCGGGCCTGGGCGGCTGCCCCTTCGCCCCGGGAGCGTCCGGCAACGCCGCGACCGAGGATCTCGTCTGGATGTTCGAGGAGATGGGCGTGCGCACGGGGGTGGATCTCGACGGCCTGCTCCGCGCACGCACGATGCTGGCCGAGGCGCTGCCGGGCGAGGCGCTGCACGGGCACCTGCACCAGGTGAAGCGCGCGGCATGACCGCACCGCTGCCGCTTGAGGGCATCCGCGTCGTCGAGATGACCCACATGGTGATGGGGCCGACCTGCGGCCTCGTGCTCGCGGATCTCGGCGCCGACGTGATCAAGGTCGAGCCGATCGAGGGCGACAACACGCGCCGGCTGGTGGGCGCCGGCGCGGGGTTCTTCCCGATCTCGAACCGCAACAAGCGCAGCATCGCGACCGACCTGAAGGATGGGCGCGGGCGCGCGGCGATCCTGAAGCTGGTCGCGAGCGCCGACGTGTTCAGCGAGAACTTCCGTCCCGGCGCGCTCGACAAACTCGGCTTCGGCTGGGAGGCGCTGTCGGCGCTGAACCCGAGGCTGATCTACGTCTCGCACAAGGGGTTCCAGGACGGGCCCTACGCGCACCGCGTCGCGCTTGACGAGGTGGTGCAGATGATGGGCGGGCTCGCCTGGATGACCGGGCCGCCCGGCCAGCCGCTGCGCGCGGGGGCGTCGGTGAACGACATCATGGGCGGCATGTTCGGCGCGATCGGCATCCTCGCCGCGCTGAACGAGCGCCACCGCACCGGACGCGGGCGGCACATCGTCGCCTCGCTGTTCGAGAACACGGTGATGCTGGTGGCGCAGCACATGGCGCAGCACGCGATCACCGGCGAGCCCTTGAAGCCGATGTCGGTGCGCGTCGCCGCCTGGGGCGTCTATGACATCATCGCCACCGCCGACAGCGAGCGCGTGTTCGTCGGCGTCGTCACGGATACGCAATGGGCTGTGTTCTGCCGCGACTTCGGCTTCGCCGATCTCGCCGCCGATGCGCGCATCGCCACCAACACCGGGCGCGTGCAGAACCGCGACTGGCTGATCCCCGAACTCCAGAGGCGGCTCGGCGCGTTCGACGCGGCGACGCTGTCGGCGCGGTTCGAGGCGATGGGCCTGCCCTTCGCGCCGATCGCGCGGCCGGAGCAGCTCTTCGACGACCCGCACCTGAACGCCTCGGGCGGGCTGTTGCCGATCTCGCTGCCGGACGGGCGCACGGCGAAGCTGCCGGCCCTGCCGATCGCGATCGACGGCGAGCGGCCGGGCGTGCGGCGCGATGCGCCGAAGGTCGGCGAGCACGGGCGCGAGGTGCTGGCCGAGGCCGGGCTCGCCGCGCCCGAGATCGACGCGCTGGTCGCCGACGGCGTGGTGCGGATCGGCGAGGGCTGGCGCTGATCGCCCTGTCAGCCGCCGTCCTCGCGGCCGAACCGCTCGCGCTGATCCTGATCGCGCACCAGCCAGCACACGATGCCGAGCGCCAGGATCGCCGCCGCGAGCGCGAACACCTTCGCCGGCTCCGTCTCGTTCAGGTCGAGGATGATGACCTTCCGCACCACGACGATCGCGGCGATCGGCGCGGTGAGGACCAGGATGACCGCGTGCTCGAACGTCTCGTAGAGGCCGAGGCTCTGCCACCGCGCATGGCCGCCAAGCGGCCTCTTGTCCTCGCTCATCGTCCCGCCTCCAGGACGACGGTAAGCTCCAGTCGCCTGCCCTCGCGTAGGATGGTCAGCATCACCTCCCGGCCTGGCGCTGCGCGGTCGAGCGCATTGAGCAGATCGGCCACGCGCGGCACCGGCCTGCCGTCGACGGCGACGATCACGTCGCCCGGCTCGAAGGCGCCGTCGCGGCCGAGCCGGGCCGGGCGAATGCCTGCGCGCGCCGCCGGCGAGCCGCGCTCGACCTCGATCACGAACACGCCCTCGACGCCGAAACGCTGCGCCAGCGCGGCGTTGAGCTGATGCTCGACACGGATGCCGAGCGCAGGGCGCACATAGCGGCCAGTGGCGATCAGCTGCGGCACGACGCGATTGACGGTATCGACCGGCACGGCGAAGCCGATCCCGGCGGAGGCCCCCGAGGGGCTGAAGATCGCGGTGTTCACGCCGATCAGCCGGCCCGCCGAGTCGAGCAGCGGCCCGCCCGAGTTGCCGGGATTGATCGCCGCGTCGGTCTGGATCAGCTCCTCGACCACCCCGCCCGCATCGGTCGGCAGCTCGCGGTTCAGCGCCGAGACGATCCCCGTGGTCAGCGTCCAGTCCAGCCCGAACGGGTTGCCGATCGCGAACACCTTCTGGCCCACCCTCAGATCGTGGCTGGTGCCCACGGGCAGGGGCGGTGGGCGGTCGGCGCCGACGCCGATGCGCAGCACGGCGAGATCATGCGCCGGGCTCGTGCCCACCAGAGAGGCAGCGAAGGCGCGCCCGTCGGCAAGGCGCACCGTCGCCCCGGTGGCACCGGCGACCACGTGGTGGTTGGTGACCACATGGCCGAGCCGGTCCCACACGAAGCCCGAGCCGGTGCCGCGCGGAACCTGAAGGGCGTTGCGCGTCCAGGGGTCCACGACCCGCTGCACCGTGGCGATGAACACCACCGAATCGCGCGCGCCCTCGAACAGCGCGATCGTGGCATGCTCGTCGGCGGCGAGATCCCCGCGCGGGGTGACCGTGCGCGGCTCGGCACGGGAGGCGAGCAGCTCGATCCGCAACAGCGGTGCCGCGTGCCAGGCGGCGATCAGCACCAGCCCTGCCGCCGTTGCCGCGAGCAGGCGCAAGGCGAAGCGGTCGGGGGAAGGCATCGTCGGTCGTCTCCCTGCCGGTCGGAAGCCATGCCGCCGCATCCAAGGCCAGAGCGCCGCCCTGCGGTGCAGCCTCAGCCAGGCGCACGCGCGGCCATGATCGGCGTCAGCACGTCGGTCACGCCGGCGATCAGGATCTGCACCCCCACCGCGAGCAGCAGGAACGCGGCGAGCCGACTCAGCACGCGCGAGCCGGTGTGGCCAAGCCAGCCAGCGATCCGCGGCGCGTAGCGATAGGCGCCGAGGATGGTCGCGGCCATCGCCAGCGCGGCGAGGCTGGCGCCGGCGGCGAACGCGAGCAGCCCATGCTCCAGTTGCGGCCGCGTCGCGCCGAGCGCGATGCACACCGCGATCGTGCCGGGCCCCGTGGTGAAGGGCAGGGTCAGCGGGAAGAACGCGGCATCGTCGCCGATCGCGCGTGAGGTCGCCTCGTCGCGCTTGCGCTCCTCGCGCTTCTCGGGTGCGGACAGCAGGTTGAACGCCCAGAGCGACAGCACCAGCCCACCGGCGATCCGCACCGCGGCCAGGCTGATGCCGAAGAAGCCGAGGATGAACGACCCGCCCCACATCGCCACCAGCATCACGATCAGCGAGTAGGTCGCCACTTTCCGCGCGAGCCGCGCGAGCGCACGGTCATCCAGCCCGGCGGTCGCCTCGTTGAAGATGAACGCACCCGCGATCGGGTTCACGATCGAGAACAGCGCGGGATAGACCAGCAGGAAGGTCTCGAGGAGGGCGCTCGGCAGCATGCGTCACACCATCGGTACGAGCGCGCGCGCGACCAGCAGGTCGCGCAGCGCCGGGTCGGCCCCCTCCGCGATCAGCCGCGCCAGCATCGCGCCGAGCCGAGCGGCGACCCCCTGGTCTTCGCGCGCCGCCTCGGTCAGCGCGCGCAGCGCCCAGAGCCCGGCGCCGCGTGCCGCCGCCCGGTCAGCGATCGCCTCGGCTGGCTCTTCCAGCGGCAGCCCTGCGGCGCGGCGCGCGACCAGCGCCAGTCGCGCGATCTCGGGCGAGTAGAGCGCGACACCGGTCGCCGCGGCGATCTTCCCGGCCTCCTCCAGCAGCCCGAGCGCGGCATGCGGCCGCCCCTCGTCCAGCCGCGCCTCGGCCGCAAGCCCCAGCGCGTAGGGGACGAGCTGCAACGCTCCCGTGGCGCGGTACGCCGCGACCGCGGTCTCGATTCGCTCGGCCCGTTCCGACGGTGCCGCCTCGATCGCGCCGGCCGCGATCACCGCGCACCAGGCCGACCAGTAGGGGAAGCCGTGCTGGGCGGAGATGCGCAGCACCTCCTCGGCGCGTTCGGCCGCGCTCACGCGGTCGCGCGCAATGAGCCGGCGCAGCCCGTCCACCGCCAGCACATGCGCGAGCGTGTGCGGGTGCGCGATGCGCCGCGCGTGCGCCTCAGCCTCCACGGCATGGCTGTCGGACGCGGCGAGGTGCCCGCCGATCATCTGGCTCCAGGCGAGATGCGACAGCACCACCCCGGCCGGGTCCGATCCGTAGGCGAAGCGGTGATGCTCGTGCCGCGCCGCATCGTAGCGGGTCAGGACTTCGGTGTAGTGGCGGTCCGCCTCCGTGTGCTCGCCGCGCAGCAGATGCGCGAGCCCGAGCACGCGGTGCACCTGGATCAGCCGGTCCTCGTCGCGCGCGATGCCGAGCATGCGCTGGCCGAGTGCCAGCGCGCGCGGGATCTCGCCGCGCACCATCGAGTANGTGTTGAGACCCCAGAGGGCGGCGAACATCGACGGGTGGTCGGCCTCGCCCACTGCCTCGAGGATCGCAACCGCCTCGGCATAGGCCGCCTCAAGCTCCGGCGCGGCGTTGCCCTTCACCGCCAGCTCCTGCCCGCCGATCCGGATCAGCAGCTCGGCGCGGCGCAGCGACTGCGGTCCCCCCGGCAGGCGCCGCACCAGCCCCTCGGCGTGGCAGAGCAGCCGGAGTGCATCAGCGTTCGCCGACTGTGTCGCCGCGCGGTCGCCCGCGCGCGTCCACCAGGTGATCGCCTCGTCGATCTCCCCCGCCGCCTCCAGGTGCTGCGCGGGCAGTTCCGGCCGTGCCTCGACCAGCGGGCGGAACTCGGCGAGCAGCAGCCCGGCGACGCGCGCATGCACCGCGCGGCGCCGCGCGCGCAAGAGCGAGTGGTAGGCGGCATCGCGCACCAGGGCGTGGTGGAAGCTGTGCGTGGCGCCGGCGGCCGCGGTCTCGTGCACCAGCCCCGCGGCGACCAGCGCCTCGACCGCCTCGGCCACCGTCGCAGCGTCGAGCTCCAGCACGCGCGCGAGCAGCGGGACGGCGAACTCGCGCCCGATCACCGCCGCGACCTGGGCCACCGGCCGCGCCTCGCCGAGCGCATCGAGCCGCGCGAGCAGCGAGTCGTTGAGCGACGAGGCGCGGCTCAGGATCTCCGCCCCGCCGCCGCGCGCCTTCGCCTCGCGCCAGAGCTGCACCAGCTCCTCGGCGAACAGCGGATTGCCCTCCGCGCGTTCGGCGATCAGCCCGCGCGCCGCGGCGTCAAGCGCACCGTCCGGGTCGAGATTGGCGACCAGACCCTCGATCGCGCCCGCACGCAGCGGCGCGAGCGCGATCATGCCGTCGCGCCCGAGCGAGGGCGGTGGCTCGAACCCCTGCGATCGGGCGGTCAGCACCAGCAGCACGGGCAGGCGGCGCGCCTCCTCGGCCAGCGCCGCGATCACCGCGCGCGAGGTATCGTCCGCCCAGTGCGCGTCCTCGATCGCGATCGTCACCGGCCGGCGGGCACCGGCTGCGCGCACGAGCGACAGCACCGCGAGCGCGACCCGGCGCAGGCGCTCGGCGGCACCGATCCCCGGCAGTGCCGGCAGTGGCGCATGCGGATCGATCAGCGGACGCAACAGGGCGGCCGCCTCGTCCTCGATGCCGCCGTCGCGCGTCAGGGCTTCGAGTCGCGCCGCCGGGTCCGCTGCGCCGAGCACCGCGCGCACCAGGTCGCGCACCGGCAGGAGCGGGTTGGTCGCGCCCTCGGGCTGGCAGAACGCGGCGTGCCAGAGCCCGCCCATCGCCGCGACCGTGCGTCGCAGGTGACCGATCAGCGCCGACTTGCCGATGCCGGGCTCGCCCACCAGCGCCAGCGCCGCGCCCTTGCCGGCGGAGGCATCGCGCCAGCGCTGATCGAGCAGCGTCTGCTCGTGCTCACGGCCGTACAGCCGATCGGCCCTTAGCGGGCGCGCACGGCCGACACCAAGGATCGGACCAGCAATACGATAGAGTGTGACGCGCGTGGTGTGTCCGGGCGCCTCCATCTCGCCAGCCGGGACGAACGCGAATCGATGCGCGGCGAGTGCCTGCACGGCCGCCGTGGTGACGATGCTGTCGGGCTCGGCGCGGCCCTGCAGGCGCGCGGCGAGGTTGGGGGCGTCGCCGACGATGTCGGCCTCGGCGCGCGGGTCGTGCGCGCCGAGCCGGCCGACCACCACGATCCCGGCCTCGATGCCGATCCGGACCGAGATGCGCTGGCCCTGCGCCAGCCCCGCGGCGTTCAGCGCGTCCATCGCGTCGAGCACGGCGAGACAGCCCGAGACCGCGCGCGCGGTGTCGTCCTCGCGCGCGCGGGGGAATCCCCAGTAAGCGAGGATGCCATCGCCGAGGAAGCGGGCGATGTAGCCGCCATGCGCCTCGATCGCGGCACCGGCCGCGCGCCGATAGGCGACGATCAGCTCGCTCATGTCTTCGGGGTCGAGCATGGCGGCAAGGCGGGACGAGCCGACCATGTCGATGAAGGCGACCGTGACCTGTCGCCGCTCGGCCTCGTCTTGCGGCAGCCAAGCGGAGCCTGCGGGCAGGCCGAAAGATGAAGGTACATCCGAGGTCATCAGTGCACTGTGATCCAGATCACACGGACGCCCCCTGCGCAACCGTAGCGTGACAAGGCTAGCGTGACATGGGGCGGCGGTTCGGCTGCGTCGCTCTCGACCGCATCGCGCGGATCGACGCGCCGTCGCGGCCGGACCAGGATCGTGCCGCATCGACGGCGCTCGGGCCAGGGGGATCGCGTCGCGTGACCGACGACATTGTCAAGCTTCCCCCGGACGCGGGCGTTTCGCCGGATCTGCGCATCGATCCGCACGTGCTGCACGACATGCTGCGGCGGCGCCGCAAAGGCCGCCGCCGCTGGATCGCGGAGGTCGCGGATCCTGCCGCTGCCGGCAAGCGGGTCGCGGCCCTCGGGGCGCGGCTGCGTGGGCGACGCTGGCAGGCCGAACTCCGGATCGATCGCGGCGAGGATGCGCGCGGGCAGGTCGCCGAGGTCGCGCGCGAGGCGGGCAGCGAGCTGGTCGCGCTGCGCGAGCCGCGCCCGGTCGCGCCACCCCAGGAGGGACGCGCACGGCCGACGCCGGCACTGCCTCAGGATGCGTGGGTCCCCGAGCGCGTGGCCGGGCTCGACGGGTCGGGGATCGCGGTCGGCGTGGTCGATTTCGGGTTCCGGTTCGATCACGTGACGTTCAGGAAGCGCGATGGACGCTCGCGCATCGCCTGGCTCTGGGACCAGAATCCGGCCGGGCGCGGGCCCGACCCGCTGGACGTGCTGCCCGGCCATCCATTCAGCGCGGGCTACGGGGTCGTGCACGGCCGCGCCGAGATCGAGCGCTGGATCGCCGCGGGCGTCGCCCCCTACGACCCCGAGGCGCACTACTACGACCCCGCGCTGCTGGCACTCGGACTGCACGGCACGCATGTCGCCTCGCTGGCGGCCGGCTCGCCGTTCCCGATCACCGACGCGCTCGGCACCCGGCGCGCGTTCGCCGGCGTCGCCCCGTGTGCCGATCTGTATCTGGTGCAGCTCGGCGTCACGCAGTCGGACTTCATCGAGCCGAGCGTGCCGGCCGCGCTCGCGGACGACCGCGCGCCGCCCACGCCGCGCGCGCTGAGCGACAACACACGGCTGTGCGATGCCGTGCACTGGATCATCGCGCGTGCGATCGCCGATGGCCGCAAGGGCGTGGTGATCAATCTCAGTCTCGCCACCCATGCCGGCGCGCATGACGGCCGCTCGATGGTCGAGAGCGAGATCGATCGGCTGATCGAGGCGGTGGAGAACGGCGGCGCGTCGATGCCGATGATCGCGGTCGTGATCTGCGCCGGCAATGCAGGCGATGCCCGCGCGCACGCGGCCGTGCCGCTCTCGCCCGGCACGACCGGGCAATTCGGCTGGGAGATCCAGCCGACCGACCGGGACCTCTCCGAGATCGAGCTCTGGCACGATCCGGATGCGACCATCGAGGTCACGCTGCACGCGCCCCCTGCCCTGGAGCGTGCCGGCTTCGGCCCCTGGCCGCTCGTACCCACCGACGGCGTGCCCGGGCGCTGGCTGCGCGGCCCCGCGGCCGACCCCGGGGCCTTCGGCTGGTGGACCAACACGAAGCACCACGCGCGCGCGCGGCCCGCCTGCATCGGCGTGCGCATCGATCCGTCGGTCGGCGAGAGCGCGGACGGCGCGCGCAGGCTCGACGGCGTCTGGAGCTTCGTGCTGCGCCACGCCGGCGGCCCGCCCGCCGAGCTGCACGCCTGGGCCGAGCGCGAGCACGGTCCTGCGCCGGCGCGGATCACCGCGCCGCCCTCCGCCCTGCGCAGCGCCTATGCGCGATCGACGCTCGGCTCGCTGTGCTGCGGCCGGCACAGCATCGTCGTCGGCGCCGCATTCCAGGCGCCGAGCTCACCGCTCGGCTTCCGGCCGTCCGCCAATTCCGGCGCCGGGCCGCGGCCATGGCTGCCGCCGCCGCTGGACTGGTCCGAAACCGACGATCCGGCCCGGCCGCATCTCTGCGCCGTCGGCATCGCCGCGGCCGGCGCAGGCGGACGCACGAGGCAGGACGCGGTGGTGATGGACGGCACAAGCCAGGCCGCGCCGCAGGTCGCTGGCGCCATCGCGCTGCTGATGCAGGCGGCCCCGGCCGGACGGCGGCTCTCAGCCGGTGCGCTGCGCGACGCGCTGATCGCGTCGGCGCGCGTGCGGCCGCTGCACGATCCCGCCTCGAGCACCGATCGCGCCGGCGCCGAACGGGCAGGCGCAGGGCTGCTCAACGCCGCCGGCGCGGTGGCGCTGATCGCGGCGGCGGACACGCGGCCGGCATGAGCGCCCCCGCGATGCGCGGCGGCGCGCCCTGGATGGCGCGGCCGATGAAGCTGACGCTCTGCCTGACCGCGCGCTGCCCGCTCGCCTGCAGCACCTGCTATGCCGATTGCGGCGCGCGGTCCGCCGCCGATGAGCTCGACACGGCGACCTGGCTGCGGCTGATCGACCAGCTCGCCGCGGCGGGTGTCATCAACGTGTTCGTCGAGGGGGGCGAGCCGCTCGCGCGCGAGGATGCCGAGACCATCCTCGCGCATGCCGCCGCACGGATGTTCACCACCCTGCGCACCCATGCGGTGACGATCGACGACGCAACCGCGATGCGGCTTGCCGCGATCGGCATCGGCCGCGTCTATGTCGATCTGCTGGGTGCCGATGCCGCGACCCATGATGCGATGGTCGGCGTGCCAGGCAGCTTCGGCGCCGCGCTCGCCGGGATCGCGGCGCTGCGCCGGCACGGCGTGCCGGTGTCGATCCTGATGATCCTGTGCCGGCCGAACGCCGCCGAGCTGCCAGCCCTCGCGCGGCGTGCGGCCGCGTCCGGCGCGGACGAGCTCGGCGTGCTGCGCCTCTATCCACTCGGCCGTGCACGCCGGCACTGGACCGAGCTCGCGCTGTCGCTGCCCGAGCAGATGGACGCGATTCGCACCGTTGCCGCCGCGCTGCCGCCGGGGCTCCGGCTGATGCAGTCCTGGCACCCGAACGACGCCAATTGCTGCTGGCAGAACGCCGCGATCGACCCCTACGGCCACGCGATCGGCTGCCCCTACCTGCGCGAGTATGTCGACTACGGCGACCTCCGCGCCACGCCCTGGCTCGAGACCTGGAACCACCCGCTCTATCGGCGCTTGCGCGCCGGCGAGGTCGAAGGGCACTGTCCCGACTGCGCATCGAGCCAGCTCACCCGCGGCGGCTGCCGCGCCACCGCGTACGCCTTCCACGGGCGCTGGGACGCGCCCGATCCGTTCTGCGAAACGATGAACGAGGGAACCGATCTCCGTGTTCTGCCCGACCGACCGCTTTGAACACGCTCCCGGCATCGTGCTGCGGCCGATGCCGGAATGGGGCCTCGCCTACGCCTATACGCCACTGCGCCCCGCGCTGACCGAGCTCAACACCACCACCTGGCTGATCGCGGCGCTGTGCGAGGGCACGACGCTGGCCGAGCTGGAAGCCGCCTTCGCCGACACTGTCCGACGCGTCGCCGGCGACAACGCGGCGCGCGACACGCTGCATCGCGGCCTCGCCATGCTGGTGGAGGCCGGCATCATCGCCCGTACCGAGGAGACCGCTCGATGAGCGACCGCACCCGCACGCTGCTGTATCTCCGCGCGCTGATCGACGCGGACGGGCGTCTGCCCGAGCCTGCCCTCGAACCCGTGCGCCTCTCCGTGCGCACGGCCGGCAGCATCCCGCCCAAGGCGGTGATGGCGGCAGCGGGCTACATCGTCGTGGTCTGGACCTGGCGCATCAAGCCGACCGTCACCCGCACGGAGATCGAGGAGTGGGAAACCGGTCATGCCGAGGAACTCGACGTCGCCGAGAACCAGCCCCAGCCGATGTCCGGGCCCGGCGGCAGCGTGACCGATGCCGAGAGCGGGGCGGTGCCATCGCGGCGCAAGCTCGCGTACCACGGCACCGTGCTGGCGCGGCGCAGCGTGTTTGCCCCGCCCGGGCGCACCCTTCAGACGCTCTGGGGCGCCTGGGGCGAGGGGCGGGTCTGGCTCGAATCGGTGCTCAGCAAGGCGCCGGATGCCGTCACGCCCGAATGGCTGCAGCCGATCGCACGCACCGTGGTCGATCTGCGCACCCGGCTGATGGACGGGGACCCCGATGTGACCGTGATCGACCCGTCGCTGCCGCTGTAGGACGGGCAACCTGGGGCAAGGACCGCTACCAGGCCCCATCGCGGGCAGCCGCGATGGGGTCCGATGCCCGTCCCCCACACGCCCCATGCCATGTCCTGTGCAGCCAGCGCGCATGTGATTCGCGCGACCGCGTCCGCTTTGCGATGGCGGTCCCGTGGACAGTTCCAGCTGGCGGCGCATCTATGCGGTCTGCGAGCGGACCGGGCCCGGGTTCTGGGACGAGCCGGTCAACGCGCTCACCAATGCCGCGTTTCTGATCGCGGCGTGGCTGGCGTGGCGGCGCTGGCGCGCGGCGGGCGCGGATGACTGGGCGGTCGCGGCGCTGATCGGGGTCACCGCGGCGATCGGCGTCGGCAGCTTCCTGTTTCACACCTTCGCGACGCGCTGGGCCCTGACTGCCGACGTGGTGCCGATCCAGGTCTTCATCGGCGGATACCTGGTGCTGGCGTTGCGACGGTTCCTGCGTGTGCCGTGGCTCGCGATGCCCATCGCGTTCCTGGTCTGTTGGCTGATCGTCGATCAGTGGCGCGGCCTGGTGCCGTGGGAATGGGGCTGGCGCTGGCGCAGCTACGGGGCGGCGCTGGTGCTGCTGGTCACGGTCGGCACGCTGACCGTGCTGCGCGGGCTCGCGCTGGAGGCGCGATCGATCCGCCTCGGCCTGCATCTGCTGGGCGCGGCCGCACTGTTCACCGTCTCGATGATCGCCGCGACCAACGACCGCGCGGTGTGTCACATCCTGCCGATCGGCCTGCACCCCGTGTGGCACATCCTCAACGGCGCGACCTTGTATTGGCTCCTCCACGTCGCCATCGCCGCGCGTGACGTTCAAGGGATAGGGGGTGTGGGGGAAAGTGCCGCGGGCCCTTTCCCCCCCCGAAGTTCCTAGAGCGGCTTCCGCAAGAGTGGAACTCGCTCTGGGAGTCTTTTGCGAGCATCTTCACGCGCACGGCTGAGTCCAGCCGTGTGCGATCTGCTCTAACCCCCCTTCAACGTCTCGATGAGCCGGTGCACCATCAGGATCTCGTCCATGACCCCATGCGCATCGATGCGCAGGCGGCGGACGCTCCGGAACAGCCCGCCAACCTTGAACTGATCGCCACGCCGGGGCAGCAGCAGCAGGAACTGGTCGATGTCGAAGGCGGCATCGATTCCCTTGCGGCCGGCAGAGGCGGCCAGCATCGCCATCACGGAGACGAACTGCGGCGTGACGATCTCTGCCGCTTTGTCGCCATCGCTGGTCCAGAGCGAGAGATGGCGCGCGAACGCCTCGTCGGGGATGTCGATCCGCTGCATCCCCTCAAGCTCGCCATCGCTGAGCCGCCACGGCGTGCCGAACCTGCGCCGCTGCCCGCGGATCAGGATCGGCACCAGGATCGCCCGCGGGGTGGCGATCATGAACATCAGGCCGCGGAAGATCGTGCGCGTGCGCGTCGAGCTCCGCCGATTGCTCCCGGTGCCGCTGACGCTCCGCGTCACCATCTTCAGGTGCAGCTCCATCATGACGAAGGCGACGCCGTCATGCGTGCCCTGGAACACGTCGTCGATGTCGAGCGTGTTGTAGGGGGCGACGAGCTTGGCGCGTCTGAGCCGCCCGACCTCGCCGCTGCGGACATTCTCATGGTGCGTGATCCCGCCGATCGCCTCGCACACCACGGGTGTCACGACGTCGCGGGCCGCCTTGCGGTAGAGGTGGGCGAGGTAGAAGGCGACGCCCGGGCCGATCACCGCGGCGTGCAGGCCGAAGAAGATCGCGAAGGGATCGCCGATCTCGAACGAGATCCAGGCGAGCGCGGGCCCGCCGAGCCCTGCAAGCAGCGCCCAGAGCCGATAGCGGCGCTGCTTGCCGCGCAATTCGGCGAGCTTGGGCGCGACGTGCTCGTTCAGCAGCGCGTCGAGCCGCTCGTGGCGTGCCGCATCCGCGGCGCCGGGGTCCCGGTCAGCCCCTGCGTCCGTCATCGGATCATTCTGCCGTGCCAAGGGACGCGCTGTCGAGCGCGCACGGTCAGGCGTGGCGGATCAGGCTCCAGTAGCGCGGGCGGCGGGCCTCGCGCAGCGCCTTCGCTTCGTAGCGCGTGGGCGGCCAGCCGGCGGGCCGGGCATCCTCGACAGTGACGACCTCGAACAGGCTTTGCGCCGCAAACGTCTCGCTGATCCAGGCCTGATAGGTCGGGTCGTCCGAGGCGATTCGCCACTCCGCGCCGGGCGCGAGCGCGCGCGCGACCTCCCCCAGCAGCGCCGGGTGGACGAAGCGGCGGCGGGCGTGGCGCGCCTTCGGCCAGGGGTCGGGAAACATCAGGAACAGCCGCGCGATCGACGCGGTAGGCAGCAGGCGGAGCAAGGCGCGCGCATCCCCGGGCCACAGCAGCAGGTTGGGGGGCGGCAGGCCCGTCGCCTCCTCGCCCTCGGCGACGTAGCGGCCGAGCAACGACACGAGCCCGTTCTCGAACACCTCCGCGGCGATGAGGCCGATATCGGGATGTGCCTGCACGAGCGCGGCGGTGTGCTCGCCCGAGCCGAAGCCGACCTCGAGCCAGACCTCGCGCACCGGCGCGCGGAAGGCGGCGCGCGGATCGCCGGCCTGGCCCGCGGTCAGCCGCGCGCGCGGCAGGGTCTCCTCGATCAGCCTCTGCTGGCGCGGGCGGAGCGCATGGCCGCGCCGCCGCCCGTAGAGCCGCTCGACCGGCGGGCGGTCGAGCTTCTTCGACCGATCCGCCGGGACGATCACGTCACCGCCCGAAGGCGGCCTTCAAGACCGGGACGAGGTCGGTCCGCTCCCAGGTGAAGGTGCCCTTCTCGTCGTCCGGCTCCCGGCCGAAATGACCGTAGGCCGAGGTCGGCACGTAGATCGGCCGGTTCATGTGCAGGTGCTCACGGATGCCGCGCGGCGAGAGGTTCACGTGCTCCTGCACCACCTTGGCGAGCTTCACCTCGTCGATGTCCTTGCCCGTACCCTGCAGGTCGAAATAGACCGAGAGCGGTTTGGAGACGCCGATCGCGTAGCTCACCTGGATGGTGCAGCGCTCGGCGAGCCCCGCGGCGACCACGTTCTTCGCGAGGTAGCGGCACATATAGGCGGCGGAACGATCCACCTTGGTCGGGTCCTTGCCCGAGAACGCGCCACCGCCATGCGGGCAGGCGCCGCCATAGGTGTCGACGATGATCTTGCGGCCCGTGAGCCCGCAGTCGCCGTCCGGCCCGCCGATCACGAACTTGCCGGTCGGGTTCACGTAGAACTCGCCTTCCGGGCACATCCAGCCCTTGGGCAGCGAGGACTCCACGATCGGCCACAGCATGCGCTTGATCTGCGACTGCTCCATGCCCTCGACATGCTGGGTGGACACGACGATCGAGGTCGCCTTCACCGGCTTGCCGTCCACGTACATCAGCGTGACCTGGCTTTTGACGTCGGGCAGCAGCCCCTCGACCATCGGGTCCTTGTTGTGCCGCATCTCCGCCATCCGGCGCAGGATCAGGTGCGCGTAGTGGATCGGCGCCGGCATCAGGTGCTCGGTCTCGGTGCAGGCATAGCCGAACATGATGCCCTGATCGCCCGCGCCCTCGTCCTTGTTGCCGATTGCGTCCACGCCCTGGGCGATGTCGGCGGACTGGGCGTGCAGGTGGCAGACGATCTCGGCGTCCTTCCACGAGAACCCGGCCTGGTCGTAGCCGATGTCGCGCACCGCGAGGCGCGCGAGATGCATCAGGTGCTCGTGGGTGAGGTGGTCGGGGCCGCGCACCTCGCCGGCCAGCACGATCCGGTTGGTGGTGACGAGCGTCTCGCAGGCCACGCGCGCATAGGGGTCGGCGGCCAGGAAGGCATCGACGATGGTGTCGCTGATCCGGTCGGCGACCTTGTCCGGGTGGCCCTCCGACACGGACTCGGAGGTGAAGAGATACTCGCCCTTCGCGCGCATGGCCTTAATCGTCCTCTTGTCGCGTGGAGTCGGTTGTCGGGGGGCTGTCGGCGGCGCGGGGTTTGGCAAGGAACGGAGGCGGGGTCAAGGCAAGCGGGTGCGCGGCAGGGTGCGCCTCAGCGCAGACCGAGCACGTCCTCCATGCCATAGAGACCCGGCGGCTTGGGCCCGAGCCAGAGTGCCGCGCGCACCGCGCCCTCGGCATAGACGCGCCGGTCGAAGCTGCGATGCCCGATCGTCAGGTGCTCGGTCTCGGCGGCGAAGATCGCGCTGTGCTCGCCGACCACCTGGCCGCCGCGCAGCGCGGCGAACCCGATCGCGCCGTCGCGCCGCTTCCCGGTGTGACCGTGCCGGCCGGACTCAATGTTGTCCTCGAGCGTGATCCCGCGCCCGGACGCCGCGGCGCGGCCCATCGCGATCGCGGTGCCCGAGGGTGCGTCGATCTTCTGGCGATGGTGCATCTCGACGATCTCGATGTCGTAGTCCGGCCCCAGCGCCTCGGCCGCCCGGCGCACCAGCGCTAGCAGCAGCGCTACCCCCGCCGAGAAGTTCGCGGCATAGACGATCGGCACGCCGCGCGCGGTCTCGGCGATCGCGCGCTCCTGGTCGAGGCTGAGGCCCGAGGTGCCGATCACCAGCGCCGTGCGATGGCGTGCGGCGAGATCGAGATGGGTCGCGAGCGCCGCGGGGTTGGTGAAGTCGATCACTGCGTCGGAGGCCTCGAACACAGCCTCGGGCTGGTCCGTTGCGCCGATGCCCTTCGCGCCGATGCCGGCCAGCATGCCGAGATCGGCGCCGACCTTGCCGCCCGGCCGCACCGTGCCGCCGGTGAGCGTCGCATCCTCGCGCCCGGCGACCACGTGGATCAGCAGCCGTCCCATGCGTCCACCCACGCCGGCGATGCCGATCCTCATCCGATCCTCCCCTTGCGTCGTCGCGGGCGGCACCGTGCGGGCGAGGGCGCGCGCGGTCAATCGGCGGCGTGGCGCGAAGGCGCACCACACAGGCGCTTGAGCACGCGCTCCGCCGGCTGGTCAGGGCGGCGGCGCGGTGCAACCGTCCCGACGCGCATGCCGCGAGACGCCACGGAGCCCCCCCTCACAGCGCCGGACCCCGCCGAGGGGACGCGACGCCGCGCCGTAGTCGGCGGCCTCCTCGCCGCCCTGATCGGCTGCGTCGTGGTCTGGGCGGTGTTCGGCGGCCACATCCTCCCGCCTACGCATACGGGCTGGATGCTCTCGGGCCGGATCGGTCCGGACCCGGTGCAGTACTGGCTCGGCTACACCTTCTTCAAGCGGACAGGCTGGACAGTCCCGCCGGGGCTGAACCCGGGCTGGGGATTGGAGGTCAGTTCCTCGATCTTCTACGCCGACGCGATCCCGCTGCTCGCGTTCCTGTTCAAGGCGCTCGATCCGCTGATCGAGGTGCCGCAGTACTGGGGGCTCTGGCTCTATGCCTGCGGCGTGCTGCAGGCGGTGCTCGCGTGGCGGCTGATCGGGCTCGGCACAGGCGCGATGCTGCCGCGGCTCGCCGGGGCGGCACTGTTCGTGCTGCAGCCGGCGCTGCTGCATCGGATGGGCGGTCATTTCGCGCTCGGCGGTCAGTTCGTGCTGCTCGCCGGGCTGTGGCTCTGCCTCACCCGCGGCCGTGGGTGGCGGCCGATCACCGCCTGGGTGGCACTGGTGGTCGGGACGGCGCTGATCCACGCCTATCTGCTGGTGATGGTCGGCGGCCTTTGGGTCGCGGCCGCGCTCGCGCGCGCGGCCGACCCGGAGCGGCGCTCGGCAGTGCTCGCCGAGGCGCTGGCGGTGCCAGCCGCTGGCCTGGCGGGGCTCTGGTCGGCGGGCTTCTTCGTGCTGACGGACGGGTTCGGCGGCACCTGGGGCGGCTACGGGCAGATGCAGCTCGACCTGCTCGCCCCGTTCGATCCCTCGTACTGGGGACGGTTCCTGCCCGATCTGCCGGCGCCCGACCATCTTGAAGTCGGAACGTCCTATGCCGGGCTCGGCAGCCTGCTGCTGCTGGCCGCCGGCGCGCTCGCCTGGGCCGCGCGGCCACGCGCGTTCCTGCGCGCGCACTGGCCGCTGCTGCTGGCGCTGGCCGCCATGCTGGCGCTCGCGGTGACGCACCGGGTGTCGATCGGCGGGCGCGAATTCGTGCTGTTCGAACTGCCGGAGGCGGTGCTGCGCTACGCCGATGCGCTGCGTGCCTCGGAACGGTTCCTCTGGCCGGTTGCCTATGCCGCGCTGCTCGCCGCCGCGCTGACGCTGATCCGCGTGCTCGGCGGGCGCCGCGCCGGGCTCGTTCTGGCGATGCTGGTCGCGGTGCAGATCGCCGATCTCCGGCCGGGCTTCGCGCGGCTCGCGTACTTCTTCACGCCCGAGCCGGCGGCCGTGCCGCTGCGGCTCAGCGATCCGTTCTGGACCGAGGCGGCCGGCCGTTACACACGCATTCGCGTGGTGCCGAACCGCAACCAGGCGGCGTGGTGGGAGGAGGTCGCGGTCTATGCCGCGACCATGGGCCTTGAGACGGACGCGGTCTATCTCGCCCGGCTCGACCCGCGCCGCGTCGCGCGCCTGAACGCGGCGATGGCCGAGCGCCTGCGCACCGGGCGCTTTGAGCCCTGCACGCTCTACGTGCTCGGCGATGCAGGCGCAATCGCGCTGGCGCGCGCGCGCCGTGATCCCGAACGCGACCTGCTGGAGGTGATCGATCTCGTCGTCGTGCTGGCGCCGGGGTGGTGGGCACCCGACACCACGGACGCGCCGGACTGCGTCGGCTGAACGGTCAGGACCTGGCGTTCCGCTCGGCCAGCGCAGTGGCGAGATCGAGCCGTGCGGCCAGCCGCCGGCGCGCCGAGCCGATCGCCTCGGCCGTCAGCCGCTCCCTGCCCCAGCCGTTCACCTTCCACGGTTTGCAGAGCTTGCAGCAGGCCCGGCGGTTGCGCGCCCGCCCGCGCTTGTGGTGCGCCATGAAGGCCGTCCCCGCAAAGATACATTTCGGCGCCCGATAACGGACTCGCGCGGCGAGACCAAGGCGGAGATGCGGGAGCCGTTTCCGACAGGGCGGAAACGGCTCCAGGCCTCTCTTGCGCGCATCTTCACGCACACGGCTGATTCCAGCCGTGTGCGATCTGCTCTAGGCTGAGCGTTCCGCGGGCGTGGCGGAACTGGCAGACGCAGCGGACTTAAAATCCGCGTCCCTCGGGAATTGTGGGTTCGACTCCCACCGCCCGCACCATCGCGCGCCCCCCTCCGACACGCCGACCGGCAGCGAGCCTCCGGATACGCCACCGATCCCCTCTCCGCGACACAGCGCACGGAGAAATCCCGCCCAGCGATCTCGCTCAGCGAAGGAGAAAAATCTTCTGTTTGACGTGCTCAAGGAGCTCAACGAGAGTATTTTTTACTATTGTCAGGCGCCCCTGGCGCGCACCATCGCAGGAACACGCCCATGTCCCTCCGCCGCCGCACGCTCCTCGCCGCCGCCGCGCTCCTCGCCGCTCCCTCGGTTCGCGCCCAGAACAGATGGCCGAGCCGGCCCGTGCGCATCATCGTGCCCTGGCCGCCCGGCGGCGGCGTCGACGTGCTCGCGCGCGTGCTCCAGCCCGCGCTCGCGGCGCGGCTCGGTCAGACCGTGGTGGTCGAGAACATCGGCGGCGGCTCCGGGCGGCTCGGCACCCAGGCGGCCGCCCGCGCGACGCCGGACGGCTACACGGTGCTGCTCGCCAACGACACCTTCGCCGCCACCGAGGCTCTGCCGCTGCAAGGCGCGCCGAGCCTGCGCAACGCGCTGACGCCGGTGACGCTCGCGATTTCCGCGCCGCAGGGCTTCTTTACCCATCCGCGCTCGGGCCTCGCGACCATTGAGGACTTCGCGCGGGAAGCGCGTGCGCGTCCGGGCGCGCTCAATGTCGGCATCACCGGCATCGGCACGTCGCAGCATTTCGTCAGCGAATTGCTGCTGCGCGCGGCCGGCGGACTGCGCGTCGAGCACGTGCCCTATCGTGGCGGCGGGCCGCTGCTCGCCGACCTCGCGGCCGGCACGATCGATGTTGGCGTCGTCACCTTCGCTGCTGCCGTCGCCCAGGCGCGCGCGGGCCAGCTCGTGCCGCTCGCCGTCACGACCGCCACCCGCACGCGAGACTTCCCCGCGGTGCCGACCGCGGCCGAGACGATCGCGCCCGGCTTCGTGCAGACCACCTGGCAGGGGCTGTTCGCGCCCGCCGGCACGCCGGAGGCGATCCGCGCGACGCTGCATGACGCCGCGGCCGGCGCGCTCGCCGATCCGGTCATGACCGCGCGGCTCGGCCCGCTCGGCTTCGAGCCGGTCGGCGCCAACGGCGCGGCCTTCGCCCGTCTGCTCGACGAGACGATCGCGACCTTTGCCGACATCGCCCGCGCGCGCGGCATCGTCGCGACCGGCTGAGCCGCGGCGCTATCCGGGCCGGACCCGGTAGCAAGCGGCCGGGTGCGTGTCGGCGACGCGCGCCCGGCCGAACAGCTTCTCGCGCAGCGTGCCCGGACGGTGCGCGCGCTTCACCCGCCCGCGACGTTGGAGTTCCGGAACCAGCAGCGCGGCGATCCGTTCGAAGGTCTCCGGGAACACCACCGACGACAGGTTGAGACCATCCACGCCCGTCCGATCGACCCAGTCCTCGATCGCATCCGCCACCTCCGCCGCCGAGCCGACCAGCACCGGTGCGACCCCGCCGATCGCGACGAACTCGGCGACCTCGCGCACGGTCCAGCGCCGCGTCGGGTCGCCGCGCGCGGTGACGTTCTCGAGGGCGGTGCGCATGGCATCGCTCTCGATGTGGCGCACCTCCTGGTCGGGCTCGAACGCGCCGAAATCGAGCCCGGTCCAGCCGGACATCAGCACGAGCGCGCCCTCGCCGCTCGCGTGCCGGCGGTACTCGGCCTCCAGCGCGCGCGCCTCGCCAGCGGTCTCCGCGACGATCACGGTGAGCGCGCTGAACACCTTGAGGTCGTCGCCCGCGCGGCCGGCCGCCACGGCAGCCTCGCGCAGCGCGGCCACGCGCGGGGCGATCACCGGCACAGACGGGCCGGAGACGAAGACGCACTCGGCATGGCGGCCGGCAAAGGCGCGTCCCGCGCGCGACGTGCCGGCCTGATACAGAAGGGGCGTGCGCTGCGGTGACGGCTCGCACAGATGGATGCCCTTGGCGTGGAAATGCGGCCCCGCGTGGCGGATCGTGTGCACCCGCGCGGGGTCGGCAAACACGCCGCTGGCGCGGTCGCGGATCGCCGCGCCCTCCTCCCACGACCCTTCCCAGAACCTGTAGGCAAGCGCCATGAAGTCCTCGGCGAGGTCGTAGCGCTCGTCATGCGCCGCCATCTCCGCACCCATCGCGCGCGCGGCACTCGCCAGATACCCAGTGACGATGTTCCAGCCGATCCGCCCCTCGGTGAGGTGATCGAGGGTCGAGAACCGACGGGCAAGCTGGTAGGGCGTGTCCCAGCTCAGGTTGGCGGTCACGCCGAAACCGAGATGGCGCGTGACATGCGCCATGGCGGAGACCAGCAGCAGCGGATCGTTGATCGGCAGCTGCACGGCGTGGCGGAGCGCGCCGTCCGGCCCGCCGCGATGGACGTCGTACACGCCCAGCACGTCGGCCAGGAACAGCCCGTCGAACAGCCCGCGTTCCAGCGTCTCGGCGAGCCCGGTCCAGGTCGCGAGCCGGTGATACTCGGTGCTGCGGTCGCGCGGATGGGTCCAGAGCCCGGGCGAGACGTGGCCCACCGTGTTCATGGAGAAGGCGTTGAGCAGGATCTCGCGCGGCATGGACCGACGATGGCTGAACATGCCGGGCGACGCAAAGCCGGGACCGGCCGCGCGCGCTTCGCCTCATGGTTGTCCCGAACCTGGCACTATGGCAGGAAGTCGGCCTCGCGACTGACACCAGGCCGCGCAGCGGTCCTGGTGCCCTCCATCCCGCGATGAGGTGTAGTTCGTGCCCAAGCCGCTCAAGAAGGCCGTCCTGCCGGTCGCCGGTCTCGGCACGCGGTTCCTGCCGGCCACCAAGGTGCTGGCAAAGGAGATGCTGCCGGTCGTCGACAAGCCGCTGATCCAGTACGCGATCGAGGAGGCGCGCGCGGCCGGGATCGAGCAGTTCTGCCTGGTCACCGGGCGGGGCAAGACCGCGCTGGTGGAGCATTTCGATCTCGCCTACGAGCTTGAGCACACGCTCCGGGCGCGCGCCAAGACCGAGGCCCTTGCCCTGCTCGAGAGCACGGCGATGGCACCCGGATCGCTGATGAGCGTGCGCCAGCAGGTGCCGCTCGGGCTCGGGCACGCGATCTGGTGCGCGCGCGCCTTCGTCGGCGAGGACCCCTTCGCGATCCTGCTGCCCGACGATCTCGTGCTCGCCGACGTCTCCTGGGTGAAGCAGCTGGCCGATGTGTACGCGGAGACCGGCGGCAATGTGGTCGCCGTCGAGGAAGTGCCGCGCGAGCAGACCCAGCGCTACGGCATCCTCAAGGTCGGCACGGATGACGGCCGTGTGGCGGAGGTGCTGGGCCTGGTCGAGAAGCCGAAGCCCGAAGAGGCGCCATCCACGCTCTCGATCATCGGCCGCTACGTGCTCATGCCCGAGGTGATCGCCGAGCTCGCGCGCTTCGAGAAGGGCGCGGGCGGCGAGATCCAACTGACGGACGCGATGGCACGGCTGATCGGACGCCAGCCTGTCCACGGCCTGCGCTGCGTCGGGCGGCGCTTCGACTGCGGCGACAAGGCCGGCTTCCTGGAGGCGCAGCTCGCCTTCGCGCTGAAGCGCCCCGATCTTGCCGACACGGTGCGCGCCTTTTTGCCCCGCTACGTCTGACCCCGCCGCGAGGACCCTGATCCATGCATGTCGCGATGATCGGTGCCGGCTATGTCGGCCTCGTCTCCGGCGCCTGCTTCGCCGAGTTCGGCATCGACGTGAGCCTGGTCGACAAGGATCCGGCGAAGATCGAGGCGCTGAAGCAGGGGCGCATCCCGATCTTCGAGCCGGGGCTCGAGGCTCTGGTGAGGAGCAACGTGGCCGACGGACGGCTGCACTTCACCACCGACACGGCCGAGGCGGCGAACAAGGCGGACGCCGTGTTCATCGCCGTCGGCACGCCGTCGCGCCGCGGCGACGGCCATGCCGACCTCACCTACGTGTTCGACGCGGTGCGCGAGGTCTGCGCCGCACTGACCGGCCCGACCGTGCTGGTGACCAAGTCGACGGTCCCCGTCGGCACCGGCCGCCGGGTCGCCGCACTCGCGAAGGAGGTGCGGCCGGAGCTCGACATCGCCGTTGCCTCCAACCCCGAGTTCCTGCGCGAAGGCAGCGCGATCGGCGACTTCATGCGGCCCGACCGGGTGGTGATCGGCACCGAGAGCGAACGCGCCCAGGCCGTGCTGAAGCGGCTCTACCGCCCGCTCTACCTGATCGAGACGCCGATCGTGTTCACGGGGCTGGAGACGGCCGAGCTGATCAAGTACGCGGCCAACGCCTTCCTTGCGACCAAGATCACCTTCATCAACGAGGTCGCCGATCTTTGCGAGAAGGTCGGCGCGGACGTGCACGACGTCGCACGCGGCATCGGCCTCGACGGCCGGATCGGGCGGAAGTTCCTGCACGCCGGCCCGGGCTTCGGCGGCAGTTGCTTCCCGAAGGACACGCTCGCACTGGTGCGCACCGCGCAGGACTCAGGCGCGCCGGTCCGCATCGTCGAGACTGTCGTGTCGGTGAACGACGCGCGCAAGGCGGCGATGGCCGAGCGCGTGATCGCGGCCTGCGGCGGGTCGGTGAACGGCAGGACCATCGCGGTGCTGGGGCTCACCTTCAAGCCCGAGACCGACGACATGCGCGACGCGCCCTCGCTCGCGATCGTGCCGCGGCTGGTGGAGGCAGGGGCGTCCGTGCGCGCCTTCGATCCCGAGGGCATGGCCCAGGCGAAGCCGCTGCTGCCGTCCGAGGTGATATACTGTCGCGATGCCTACGATGCGGCCGAGGGGGCGGACGCGCTCGTGGTGATTACGGAATGGAACGTGTTCCGCGCGATCCCGCCCGATCGCCTGGCCGGCGCGATGAACGGGCACGTGGTGGTCGATCTGCGCAACATCTTCGACCCGGTCGCGATGCGCGAGGCGGGATTCGCCTACAGCTCGATCGGCCGCGCCTGACAGGAGCCACGACCATGGCGTTCAGCCACCGTTTCGATCCGACCACGCTGCGCGAATACGACATCCGCGGCATCGTCGGCCGCACGCTGTCTGCCAAGGACGCGTTCGCGATCGGGCGCTGCTTCGGCTCGCTGGTCGTGCGCGACGGCGGCAAGACCGTCGCGGTGGGTCGCGACGGTCGCCTTTCCGGGCCGGAGCTCGAAGCGGCGCTGATCGCGGGGTTGAACGCCTGCGCGGTGAGCGTGCTGCGCATGGGCGTGGGCCCGACGCCAATGCTCTACTACCTCGACCGCGCGCGCGCCTGCGACGGCGCGATCCAGGTGACCGGCAGCCATAACCCGCCCGACTACAACGGCTTCAAGATGACGCTCGGCCACAAGCCGTTCTTCGGCGCTGCGATCCAGACGATCGGTGCGATGGCCGCCTCGGGCGACGTGGTGCCGGAGGCGACAGCGCGCGTCGAGGACATCGACATCGCCGCCGAGTACGTCGCCCGCATCCTCAAGGACTGGGATGGCGGCGAACGGGCCCTGAAGGTCGTTTGGGACAACGGCAACGGCGCCGCCGGCGACGTGCTCAGCCGCCTGGTCGCCGGCCTGCCGGGCGAGCACACGATCCTGTTCGGCGAGATCGACGGCCGCTTCCCGAACCATCACCCCGACCCGACCGTGCCGAAGAACCTCACGGCGTTGATCGCACGCGTGCGCGAGACGCAGGCCGATGTCGGCATCGCCTTCGACGGCGACGCCGACCGGATCGGCATCGTCGATGACGAGGGCGAGGTGCTGTATGGCGACCAGATCCTGCTGATCCTCGCGCGCGACGTGCTCAAGGCGCATCCCGGGGCGACGATCATCAGCGACGTGAAGGCGTCGCAGGTGCTGTTCGACGCGATCGGCGAGGCGGGCGGTCGGCCGCTGATGTGGAAGACGGGCCACTCGCTGATCAAGGCGAAGATGGCCGAGACCAAAGCCCCCCTATCGGGCGAGATGTCGGGCCATGTGTTCTTCGCCGACAAGTGGTACGGCTTCGACGACGCGCTCTATGCCGGCGTGCGGCTGCTCGGCGTGCTCGCGCGCATGCCGCAGACGCTCTCGGATGTGCGCAAGGCGCTGCCCGAGGTGGTGAACACGCCCGAACTCCGCTTCGACTGCGACGATGTGCGCAAGTTCCAGGTGGTGAAGGAGGTCGCCGCGCGGTTGAAGGCGGCCGGCGCGGAGGTCAACGACATCGACGGAGTGCGCGTGCGCACGCCGGACGGGTGGTGGCTGCTGCGTGCTTCCAACACCCAGGCGGTGCTGGTGGCGCGCGCCGAGGCGACCACCGGCGAGGCGGGACTCGATCGACTGAAGGCGGCGCTTGCGGATCAGCTCAAGGCCTCAGGGCTGGCCGCGCCGGACTTCTCCGGTACGCACGCCGGGCACTGACCGCGCTGCGCGTCTTCCTCTACGGCACGCTGATGGACCGCGAGGTGGCGCGCCACGTGGCCGGCGAGGACCGGTTCGTGCGCGAGGCACGGCCGGCGCTGCTTGCCGGATATCGGCGCGCGGTGCTGCGCGGCACGCCCTATCCGACGCTGGTGCGCGACGCACACGGCGCCGTGCACGGGCTGCTCGCCGAGGTGCCGCCCGCGGTGCTGAGTCGGCTGCACGTCTACGAAGGGTCGCTGTACCGCTTCGTTCGGGTGCGCGTGCTCTGCGGCGGCGCCACACTCGCCGCTCACGCATGGATCGCGCCGGAGGGGCGCGCTACCGCCCGCGGAACCGCTCGATCGCGGCGAGCAGCGCGGCCCTGATCCCGGGCTCGAGCGCGGAGTGCCCGGCGTCCGGCACGATCGTCAGCCGCGCGCGGTCCCAGGCCGCGACCAGCGCGGCCGCGCTTTCGGGCGGGCAGATCATGTCGTAGCGGCCCTGCACGATCTCGCCCGGGATGTGCGCGATCCGGCTCATGCCGCCGAGCAGTCCGCCCTCGGGCAGGAACAGGCCGTGGCGGAAGTAGTGCGCCTCGATCCGCGCGAGCCCGAGCGCCGTGCGGTCCTCGGCGAAGGAGGCGACGGTCTCCGGGCTCGGCAGCAGGGTCGAGCACGAGCCCTCATAGACGCTCCAGGCGCGCGCGGCGGCGAGATGCACGTGCGGGTCGGGGTCGGTCAGGCGGCGCCAGTAGGCGGCGAGCAGGTCGCCGCGCTCGGCCTCCGGCACGTGGCCGGCGAAGGCGGCCCAGGTGTCGGGGAAGAAGCGGGCGAGTCCATAGAGGAACCAGTCGATTTCCTGGCGGCGGCCGAGGAAGATTCCGCGCAGCACGAAGCCCGCGACATGCTCCGGGTGCGCCTGGCCGTAGGCGAGCCCGAGTGTGGAGCCCCAGGAGCCGCCGAACACCAGCCAGCGGTCGATGCGCAGCCGCTCGCGCAGCCGTTCGATGTCGCCGATCAGGTGGGGGGTGTCGTTGGCGGCGAGGCTGCCGAGGGGGCGCGAGCGGCCGGCGCCGCGCTGATCGAAGATGACGACGCGGAACCGGCCCGGGTCGAAGAAGCGTCGGTGCACTGCGCCGGCGCCGGCGCCTGGGCCGCCGTGCAGGAACAGCACCGGCATCCCCGACGGACTGCCGACCTGTTCCCAGTACATCGTATGGCCGGCATCGAGCGGCAGGTAGCCGCTCTCAAATGGGGCGATGTCGGGGTAGAGGTCGCTGCGTGGCATGGTCTCGGCGCCGTGTCCCGGGTCCTCGGCGAGGCGACGGGCCCATCCCATTCCACCCGGGTGGGGGCGGGTTGTTCACGCGCGATCGCGCGGGACTGATCGGCGTCAGCGCCGGACCTGGTATACGGTGCGGCGGAAGCGCCGGCGCCAGCGGGTGAGCCACTCCTGGGCGCGCTCCTTCCCCTCGTCCATCTGCTTGGTGTAGCGGGGGAATTTCCGGCGCATCCAGTCGATCGCCTTCTGCGCCCAGGCGTATTCGTCGCGCAGGATGTAGAGCCCGACGGCGAGGAACAGGAAGCCTTGCAGGAAGGGCAGGAACAGCCCCACCACGCCGAGCATGAGGAACCCCCAGCCGGCGAGCACTTTCCAGCGCCGGGCCCAGCGGCTTGGCGGCCGGGGCGGCAGCATCCGGGGGATGGTGAGGTATTCGCGGCGGCGCGCCATGGCGGCGGGGTATGCCGCGCGCTTGGCCGCCGGGCAAGCGTCAGGCGGGTGGCGGCTGCGAGCGGATGATGCGGTCGGTTGGGTAGCCGAGGCTGCGGGCGGTCTCCAGCCAGTCGGCGATCACCGGTTCGGGCAGGGTGGGGGTGCGGGAGAGCAGCCAGAGGTAGTCGCGGGTGGGGCCGGAGACGAGGGCGATGCGGTAGTCGGGGTCGAGGCGGATGACGTGGTAGCCGCCTTCGAGGGGCCAGCGGAAGGTGACGGCCAGGCTGGCGGTGTTGCGGGGTCCGAGGAAGCGGGCGGTGCCGTCGACCGAGCGGCTGGTGCCGTCGGGCTGCCAGCCGCGGTTGGTGACGGCGATGGTGCCGTCGGGGTTGGCGGCGTAGGTGGCGGTGGCGCTGGTGTCGCCGCGTTGGAAGCGGTGGTCGAGCCGGGCGATTTCGTACCAGGTGCCGAGGTATCGGTCGGGTTCGAACTGGACGGGGGTGATGCCGGAGGGTGGGGAGGTGCAGGCGGCGAGCAGCAGGGCGAGGGCGGCGGCGAGTCGGTGCATGGGGTGGCCCGGCGGGTTGGGGTGTCGCTTTATCGCTTTACGACTTTATCGCTTTACGCGGGGTTTGAAGGGGGGCCTGCCGGGCGCGATGTGGGGAGTGTAGTCGGCGGGTGCGTCAGAGTCGGGCGCGGGTGATGCAGGGGGTGTGGGGGACCAGCGTGGTCCCCCACTGGTTTTCTTGGGGGGCGCGCCGGAGGCGTGCCTTGGGTTATTGCGGCAGCCGCAGTGTTTAAGGAGGGTCGTGTGGTGGACGTGGTGAGTCTTGCCGAGGCCGAGTGGAGCCTCGTGACGCTGATGGGTCAGGCGGAAGTGAACCCGGCTCAGTTCGAACCGAGCCACGGCAGCACCTTGATGGCACGGCACGGGAGCCTCTCTCATGGCTGACGAGGACTTCCGTCACTCCTCCATTCGAGAAAAGATCGCCGAGCACGTGTTTGTCGGCGAGGTGTGCAGGACGCTTTGGACGCGCGGCATCCATGAGATCGAAGTTCTGCGTTCGGAGACGGACTCATCTGGGTACGATATCGTAATAGAAGCGCGCCGTGTCATGCGGCATATCCAGCTGAAGGCTATGGCGCAGGGCGCGAAAACAACCCGGTGGGGAGTTCACGAAGGAATCGTGAGCAAACCGTCCGGTTGCGTCATAGTGTTGCGGTTGACCAACGACATGCGGTTTGACGAGTTCCTTTGGTACGGCTCGGCACCCGGACAGCCTTGTCCCTCGTTGTCCAGCTTTCCAAGGAGAAAGCACAGCAAGGCGAATGCGCTCGGAGAGAAAACAATACGTCCTCGTGTTGCCGAGATCAGCGTCTCGGCATTCACTCGGCTCGCATCCGCTGACGCTGTCGTCACGCATCTTTTCGGCGATTCCAACTGAACACCCGGAGGCTGCCGTGTACGATCTGCCCCGATCGTTCCGGCGGGGCGGCGGCCGCAAACAACCCAATCCCGTGAGCCCAGCAGCCTTCCGCCCCCGCCACTCAACGCCCCTTCTCCACCAGCCCCACCGCCACCCCGAACGCCTCGACCTCCCCAATCGCACGCGGCACCACCGTCCCCGCCAAGGCCACATTCGGTCGCGCCAGGGCGTAGTCGTACGCCCCATAGGCGTGACGGAAAGCATGCCGGAACCCGATCAGCAGCCCCACGTCGCGCCGCGTCCCCGGCATCAGGATCGCCGGCCGCAACCCCGGCATGTCACGCCCCGCACGCTCCAATAGGTCCTGATGGAAACTCCGCCCGCGCGGCAGATCGCCGTCGATGTCCTGGACCAGCCGCTCCAACGCACGCTCCAACGCCGACACCGCATCGTGCAGATGCTTGCCGATCGCAAGCTCCCGGTCCTCGCGCATATCCGGCGCAAGACCCTCCAGCCCCGCGTCCTTGACCACAGCACGCTCCGTCTGCTCCCGCGCCGCAGCCAGGTCGGCAAGAACGTCACTCCAGAGCGGCGGGATCAACACCATGCTCCCGGATGCGCGCAGCCAGCCGCGGCGGCGCGTGGTCCAGCCGCGTCACGTCCACCGCGACGCCCTGCAAGGCAGCGACACGCACCACCTCCGCCGCAACCTCCGCCAGCCGCTCCGCCGGTCCCTCTACCGCGAGGTCGAGATCGGAATCGCGATGAAACCTCCCCTCGACCAGCGAGCCGAACACGCACACGCGCGCACCAAGCGCGGCCGCCGCAACAGACGCAGCACGGGCCGCGGCAACCGCCCGCGCCCGATGCGCGGCCAACTGCCGCGCCCGGATCTCGCCATAGGTCGGATAGGCGGCACGACGGGTCTCCATGAACACAACGTATCACAACGCATCGACGCCGCTGCGCGGCTCAAAACCCGCGGGGGGCCATGGGCCACCGCCCCTGCCCCCCCCCCCCCCCCCCCCGGTACCCCAACCCCCCCCCGCCGAGGCCCCCCCCGCCCCCTGGCCCCCCCCAAACCACCGCGGGGGCCCCCGGGCCGGCGCGCCGCGCCCCCCCACCCCCCATCCCTTGAACCCACACCCGTCCCGGGATAGGCCACCGGCTCCCGATGCACGCTCCCGCCCCACACGCCGCCCAGGGCCCCCTGCCCGCACTGCGCGACCGCGTCCGCGCCGGGCTGCTCGAACACGACCCCGCCCAGGCCCTCGCCGCCGAACGGCTCCAGGAACTCTGGCGCGCGCTGAAAGGCTACGACCCGCAGCCGGCCCAGAACGGCGGCTTCCTCGCCGCACTCCGCGCCCGCCTCGGCTTCGCCCGCGACAAAAGCCCGCGCGAAGACGACACCGACGCACCCCAAGGGCTCTACATCGTCGGCGCCGTCGGACGCGGCAAATCCATGCTGATGGACCTGTTCTTCGACACCGTCCCACTCGCCCGCAAACGCCGCGTCCACTTCCACCGCTTCATGCAGGACGCCCACCGCCACATCCACGCCCACCGCAAGACCGCGCCACGCGACGCCGACCCGATCCCACCGCTCGCCGACCGCATCGTCGCCGACGCCGCCCTCCTCTGCTTCGACGAGTTCCAGGTGCACGACATCGTCGACGCCATGATCCTCGGCCGCCTGTTCGAAGCCCTGTTCGCGCGCGGCGTCATCGTCGTCGCCACCTCCAACACCCTCCCCGACGACCTCTACCAGGACGGACTCCAGCGCGACCGCTTCATCCCCTTCATCGACATCATCAAGCGCCGCCTCGACGTGATCGTGCTGGAAGCCGCACGCGACTACCGCCGCGACCGCCTCGCCGCCCTCGGCGTCTGGCACAGCCCCGCCGACGCCCGCGCCGACGCCGCCCTCGACGCCGCCTTCCTCGAATTCGCAGGCGAGGCAGGCAAGCCGCTGGAACTCACCGTGCTCGGCCGACGGCTCAGCCTGCCGCTCGCCGCCAACGGCGTGGCGCGGGCGGATTTCGACGCACTCTGCGGCAAGGCCCTCGGCCCGGCCGACTACCTGGCGCTGGCCACCCACATCCATACCCTGCTGATCGACGGCATCCCACGCCTCAGCCCCGCCAACTTCGACAAGGCACGGCGCTTCATCACCCTGGTCGATGCGCTCTACGAGCATCGCGTCAAGCTGATCGCCTCGGCCGCCGACATCCCCGACCGGCTCTACGGGCGCGGCGAGAACGCGGCGATGTTCCAGCGCACGGCATCCCGGCTGATCGAGATGCAGTCGGACACCTATCTGGGACTGCCACACCTCACCTAGAACGGGCGGAGCCCGACACATGACCGACGACGACACCCCGCCCACGATCGAACCGACGCTCCGAACCGTCGCCATGCCGGCCGACACCAACCCCGCCGGCGACATCTTCGGCGGCTGGCTGCTCGCGCAGATGGATCTCGCCGGCGGGCTCGCGGCCATGCGCGAGTCGCGGGGAAGGGTCGCCACCGTCGCGATGGACGCGATGAGCTTCAAGCGGCCGGTGAAGGTCGGCGACGAGGTCACCGTCTGGGCCGAGCTTCTGTCGGTCGGCACCACCTCGCTGCGCTACCGCGTCTCGGCCTGGCGCCGGCCGCGCCACAGCGAGGGCCACATCAAGGTGACCGAGGCGATCTTCACCTTCGTCGCGCTCGACGAGCGGGGCGGCAAGCGGGTGATCGGCCGGTAAGGGCGGCCGCTCCGTCCAGCAGTAGCGATGCCTTAACCGGAGGCAGCGAATGTGCCGGCGTGCTGATGCAAGCCGACCGTCCCGCCGGCCGCTCCGGTGCTTCCCAGGCCCTGCGCGCGCTGCCCGTCCACGAGCGGATCGAGGCCGCCGCCAACGCGCTCCGCGCGCTCTCCCGCGTGAGCGTGCGTGGCCGCATCTCCGGCCTCACCGGCCTGATGGTGGAGGTGGACGGCATCGCCAAGCTGCTCGCCGTGGGCGACCGGCTGATCGCCACCGCACGTGACGGCCGTCGCGTGCCGCTGGAGGTCGTGGGCTTCCGCGGCGGCCACGCCCAGGCGATGGCGCTCGGCGATCTCGCCGGGCTCGGCCCCGGCCTCTGGGCCGAGAAGATCAACGGCCCCGGCCTCGCGGTGACGGATGCCTGGCTCGGCCGGGTGATCGATCCGCTGGGCCACGCGATCGACGGGCTCGGACCGCTGCCGCGCGGCCAGGTGACGCGCCCGGTGCGCGCCAGCCCGCCGACGGCGACGGCGCGCGCCCGGCTCGGCCCCCGCCTGCCGCTCGGCGTGCGCGTGCTCGACCTGTTCACCGCCTGCCGCCAGGGCCAGCGCCTCGGCCTGTTCGCCGGCTCCGGCGTCGGCAAATCGACGCTGATGGCAAGCCTCGCCCGCAAGGCCGACTGCGACGTCGCCGTGATCGCCCTGGTCGGCGAGCGCGGGCGCGAGGTGCGCGAATTCGTCGAGGACGATCTCGGGCCGCAGGGGCTCGCGCGCTCGGTCGTGGTCGTGGCCACCTCCGACGCGCCGCCGCTGATGCGCCGCGAGGCGGCCTATGCGGCGATGACCGTCGCCGAGCATTTCCGCGACCAGGGCAAGCGCGTGCTGATGATGATGGACAGCGTCACGCGGTTCTGCCTCGCGCTGCGCGAGATCGGCCTCTCCGCGGGCGAGCCGCCGGCCACGCGCGGCTACCCGCCCTCGGTGTTCGCGGAACTCCCGAAGCTGCTCGAGCGCGCGGGGCCCGGGATCGAGGGAACGGGCGGCTCGATCACCGGGCTCTTCACCGTGCTGGTCGAGGGCGACGACCACGACGAGCCGGTCGCCGACGCGGTGCGCGGCATCCTCGACGGCCACGTGGTGCTCAACCGGCGCATCGGCGAGCGCGGCCGCTACCCGGCGGTGGATGTGCTGCGCAGCCTGAGCCGCGCCGCGAGCGGCATCCTGTCTGACCGCGAGAAGGCGCTGGTCGCGCGGGCGCGCCGGCTGCTCTCGATCCATGCCGACATGGAGGACATGGTCCGGCTCGGCGCGTGGAAGCCGGGCGCCGACCCGGAGGTGGACGAGGCGGTGCGCCGCGCCCCCGCAATCGAGGCGGTGCTGGCGCAGGAGAAGGCCGAGGCCGATGCGCCGGAAGCCGCCTTCGCCAAGCTCGCCGCCGCGCTGGAGGGCGAGGTGTGAGGCCGCGCCGCGATCCCTTCGCCACGCTGGCGCGGCTGCGCCGGCTGGCAGTGGACGAGGCGAAGCGCGACCTCGCCGATGCGCTGGCGGAAGCGAGCGCGCGCGAACGCGCCGCCGCCACGGCCCTGCTGCTGCTGGACCAGGAGGCGTCGGCCGAGGCGGCGCTGTACGGCGCCTGGCTGCCGACGGGACTGAAGCGCGCCGGCGAGGCGGCCGCCGAGGCGGAGGCGGCGGAGATCGCGGTCGAGGCGGCGCGTGCGCTGCTGGCCGAGGCGCGCGCGGCGGAACGTGCGGTCGAGCTGATGGCGGAACGCTACGCGACCGATGCGGCGAAGCGCCAGGCGCGCAAGACGCAGGCGGTGCTGGACGAGGCAGCGGAGACGCGGCGGCGTCGGAATTGAGCAGAACATCGGGGGAAAGGGCCGTGCGCAGCTGGCCCTCGGGCCAGCGAAGCCACCGCAATCCTCCCCCTTTCCCCCCATCCCCACCAATCAGGCGATCTGGCGCGCGCCGATCTCGACAATGCGACGATAGAGCTCGGCGCCCCAGATCTTCGTGCCGAGCTCGTCACGCACCTTCTGGGTCGCGGCGATGAACGGCGCCTTCTCGGGGTAGGTGACCGCGAGGCCGGCGGCGCGGAACCTGTCGAGCACCTCTTTCGCCTGGCCGGGCATGATCGTCGTCGACGCTGTGCGGCTCTCGGCCTCGGCGCGACGAAGAAGATCGCGATCCGCCGCACTCAGGCGGCTCCAGAACGGCTCGCCCACCATCACGTAGGCGGGCTTGTCGATGTAGTCGACCATGGCAACGCATTTCTGCACCTCGAAGAACTTCGAGGCCCAGATCGTCTCGATCGGATTCTCTTGCCCGTCCACCACGCCGAGCTGCAGCGCCTGATAGACCTCGCTGAACGCCATCGGGGTGGGGCGTGCGCCCAACGCGGCGATCGACTGCACGTAGTAGTCCTGCTCGGGACTGCGCAGCTTCAGGCCGCGCAGATCCTCGATCGCGCTGATCACCTTGTTCGCGCTGATCTGGCGCGGATTGCGCGGCTGGAACCCGAGCAGGCGCACGCGGCGCCGGCGCACCAGATCCTCCTGCCAGCGCGCGGCCTCCGGCAGCGCCAGCACCGCGAGATGGTTGGCAAGCCCGCGCATCAGATACGGCAGCGCGAGGTACTCGATCTCGCGGATGCCGGGATCGCCGCTCGCCATCACCTGCGTCGTGTTGGTCGCGAGCTGGGCCAGCATCTCGGCCGGCGTGCCGAGCTGGTTGCCGCCATAGACAGTGACGCGCAGCCGCCCCTGCGCCCCGGCCTCCACGACCTCCTTGAACTTGGTCGCGGCGATGAACTGCGCCTCGCCCTCGCGTGCCCAGGTGCCGAAGCGGATCTCGGTCCCCTGCGCGACGGCGACATTCGACACGAACGGCGCCGCGAGGGCGCCCCTCAGGATGGTCCGACGGTCGAGAGTCATGCTCTGCCTCCCTGGCTGCGTGGGTCGATGGTCTTCAGATGCTCCACCAGCGCGACCGTCGCGGCAACGATGTGATCGGCGAATGCCCTGCCGGCCTCGGCCGAGGCGAGCGCCGGGTCGCCCGCGACGATGCCGTTGTCGCAGTGGTCGGTCACGTCGATCGGCACGTTCACGTCCGTCCCCTTGAACCGAACCGCGGCGAGCCCCGCCGTCGGCAGGCCAAGCAGCGTCCGCCCCGGGTTCGCTCCCTGGCCGAGATCGGGGCGCAGCAGCTCGGGAAACACGTGCAGATAGACCGAGGTCATCGGATCGGCGCCGTGGCCCTGGGCGCGCGCGGCATTCTCGCCGTGCACCGACGTCCAGAGGTCGGGCGGGATCATGCGCCAGACATTCACCCACGGCACCACCACGCCGCGCTCGGCGCGCAGCACGCGCAGGGTCTCGTCGATCAGCGGGTGGTTGCCGGAATGGCCGTTGAACACCAGCAGCCGGTCGAGCCCGTGGTCGAGGAAGGCGTCGCAGAGGTCGCGCAACACGGCGCGGAACGTGCCGGCACGGAACTGGATGCCGCCCGGCACGGGACGGAAGTAGTCGGCGTAGCCGAACGGGATGGTGGGCGCGACCACCGCGCCCGCCTGCTCGGCGATGCGGTCGGCCAGCGCCTCGGTCAGCATCCAGTCGCCCATGGGACAGGTCGGTCCCTGCTCCTCCTGGCTGCCGAGTGGGATCAGGATCACCGGCTTCGCGTCGGCGATCCGTTCCGCGAACTCCAGGAAGGTCATGTCCTTCAGGCGATGCTTGGGCATGGAGTGTCCTTGCGGCTCAGGCGGGTCCGAACACCAGGTCGGGGATCAGCAGGCTGATGCCGGGAATGTAGGCGATCAGCAGGATCGCGGCGCCGAGCGGGATGTACCAGGGCAGCATCGCGCGCAGCATCTCGCCGAAGCCGATCTGCGCGATGTCCTGGGCGATGAACATCAGCACGCCGACGGGCGGCGTGCCGCCGCCGACGATCAGCACGAACACCAGCAGCACGCCGAAATGCACAGGGTCGATGCCGAAGGACACGACCACCGGCGCAAGGATCGGCGCCAGCACGATCTCGGCCGAGGAGGCGACCATGAACATGCCGACCGCCAGCAGGAACACGATCATGATCGCCATGATCACGTGCGGATCGGTGCTCACGCCGGCGAGCGCGGCGGCCAGCGTCTGCGGCACCTGCTCGCGCAGCATCACCCAGGAGAACGCCGAGGCGATCGCGACGATGAACAGGATGCGCGCGCTCGCGAGCCCGACATGGATGAACAGCGCACCCGCCTGGGCAAGCGAGACGTTGCGGTACACCACCATGCCGAGCAGGAGCCCGTAGAGCACGGCGACGGCGGCCGCCTCGGTGGGCGTGAAGATGCCGGTGAGGATGCCGCCGACGATGATTCCCGGCAGCAGCACCGCCGGCACGCCGCCGCGCGCGGCCGCGGCGGCCTCGCACAGCGTGGCGCGGGGATAGCGCGGGAAGTCGTGGCGTACGGCCATGATCCAGGCGAACACCATCTGCACCAGGATGATGGTCACGCCTGGCAGGATGCCGGCGAGCAGCATCCGCCCGGCCGAGACGTCGGCCAGTGCGGCGTAGATGATCATCGCCGTCGAGGGCGGGATGATCGGTCCGACGATCGCCGAGGCGGTGGTGACGGCGGCGGCGAATCCGGCTGGGTAGCCTTCGCGTTTCATCGACGGGATCAGGATCGAGCCCAGCGCGGCGACATCGGCCGTGGCCGAGCCCGACATGCCGGCGAAGATCATCGAGGAGAGGATGTTGATCTGTGCGAGTCCGCCGCGGAAGTGGCCGACCATGGCGCGGGCCAGGGCGATCACGCGGTCGGTCAGCTTGCAGGCGTTCATCAGTTCGCCGGCGAGGTAGAAGAACGGGATCGCGAGGATCAGGAACGAGTTGACCGCGGCGGTGGAGCGCTGGGTCAGCATGCCGATGTCGATGTCGGCCACGAACAGGTAGAGCGCGGAGATCGCGCCCATGGCGAAGGCCACCGGCAGTCCGGCCATCAGCAGGGCGACCATCAGCCCGAGCATCAGCGCCGCGGTCACAGCGGCTTCGATCCGTCGTCGGGGGAGTCGCGCCAGCCGCCGGCGATCCGGCGCAGGATCAGGAAGACGATGATCAGCGCGGCGCCGACGGCGGCCGGGGCGCGCACCCAGGCGGCGCTGAGGCCGGTGGCGCCGAGCGCGGCCCAGCTTTCGATCTCGATGATGTCGAGCGCGAACCATCCCATCGCGGCGAAGAAGGCGACCGCGACGGCGAGATTGAGCCAGCGCACGGCCGTGCGCGCGGCGCGGGGCAGGGCCTTGAAGACGACGTCGACGTCGAGGTGTTTGCCGTCGAAGGCGACGGCCGCGGCGCCGAGGAACACCATCCAGACGAGCAGGAGCTTGGAGAGTTCCTCGCTCCAGATCAGCGGCGAGCCGAGCAGGTAGCGGAACCCCACCTGGGCGACGGTCAGCACGACGATCGCGGCGAACAGGATGCCGACGATGAGCCGCAGCGGCTTTGCCAGGTCGGGGAGGAGGTTCATGGGATAGGGGGTTTGGGGGAAAGGGCCAATGGCCCTTTCCCCCAACAAAACAAGCCATGGGGGGGGGGGGGGGGGGGGGGGGGGGGGGGGGGGGGGGGGGGGGGGGGGGGGGGGGGGGGGGGGGGGGGGGGGGGG